>NZ_JPYA01000133.1 GCF_000750005.1 Geobacillus icigianus
GCTTTTTATTAAAAATCACTTCTGATGAAAAACTTATTGAAGATGTTATACAAGAAGTATTTTCAAAAATGCTCCTTAACCCTGAAAAAATATTGGAGGTGAAGTATATAAGAAGTTGGTTAATGGTAAGCACAAGAAATCTACTCATTGATCATTTTAGAAAAAAAAGCCGCACTTACTGAACGATGAAGAAGTCATTACAGATTTACTTATTACGGACCTAAGTCCAGAGAAAAATTTGCTATTAAAAAGCTCAATTGACGATATCCTTAAAGATTTATCCAAAGCAGATAAAACACTTCTTCTTGCTAAAGAATACTACGGATATACGTATGAGGAAATATCTGTACTTCTAAATATACCCATATCAACAATAAAATCAAGGATATTTCGTCTCAAGAAGCGCCTTATATCAAGAATTCATCGGAGTGATTAGCATGACTGATTTCGAAAAAATCCATGTTTTAACAAAGGAATTATTGGTCATATACAACGAGTTAGATGAAGAAGCTAAGAGCATTGTAGATGAACATATCACAAGTTGCCCGGATTGTAAAGGGCTTTTTGAGACATATCATGGCACTTTTGTCTTTAACAATCAGAGATTTTGTTTGGAACAAGCTGAACAATCGACGGAGATTAAGCCATTTAAAAAATTAATCCAATTTAAGACCATAATGTACGTTTTACTGATTGGTATAAGATTTCTTCTGTTAAGCTTAATTTTAAACAAGAGCTTTGACCCGACACGTCCTGCTCTTTTAAGAGGGAGCTTAATTGTTTATTACTTCCCATTTGTAGGTCTTTCTAATATTGTTACATTTGTTTTTTATCGGAAATCCTGGTTTTGGATTATGCTTTTGTTTGATATTTTGATACTTTTGTTTTCTGCAGATCTGATCTATACATTCTTTTAGGCATGCTCAATACAATTTGTAAAAGAGGAGAGGGGTTTTACAGATGAAAAATCTTTCGATGATAGCAGGACTTTTAGGGATATTTGTATCATTGGCAGCACAACTTTTGGCAATAAATGATGACGATTATCACTTTGGAAATATTTGGTTCATAGGAGTTTTAGGTGGAATCATAGGTACTTGGGCAGCCTTTTCAATAAACATTAACAATAAGAAAGCAACTGTACTGCTTATCATTTCTTTATTATTAGGATTTGCTGGAATAGGTTCTTTATATTCTATTTCTGCTTTTCTTCAATTCATCACTTTGATTTATCTTGCATATAAACACTTTCATGCGAAGGGAGATAAACATAAATGAACTGTAGATGAGCAAATTTGCTAACATAAATTGACAGCTAAACAAAAAAGGAGACATGAACCCAGCTCCTTGAGTAAAATAGATGTGCTCAAACTACCCACAAGGAGGTTCATGTCTCATGAATAGATTAGCACATCATCAAGGAATCCACAAGTTTTTCATGACGCTGGGATTGGCGCTTTATTTCTCGAAACCGGTCATCAAGCATCTCGTTCATATTGTGGATGCCTTGACTACCAAGGGATTTTCGGGAACATTGACCGATGTCCATCACTGGAGTTTTCATCCCAATCATCGAACCACGCTCAGCCATTTTTTCACGAAAAGCCCTTGGGATGAAGAGACGTTGCTTCGCAAACTCCAGCAATGGATCCTTCATCGCATCCAGCGAATCGCCAAACAGGAGAATCAACCCCTTTTTGTTTCGATTGATGATACGATTTGCCAAAAAACGAAGCCTTCGTCACGGGCTGCCCGCGCCATTCAAGGGTGTGATTGGCACTACTCGCACAAAGATCATCAATCCGTTTGGGGGCATTCGCTCGTTTGGCTGATGGTGCATACTTTCTCGCAAGCGTTCCCGTTCGCCTTTCGTCTGTATGACAAGACGGCGGGAAGAAGCAAGATCGACCTAGCGATCGAGATGCTTTCCTCGCTCAAGGGGAAGCGGGCTCAGCCGGTGTATGTGCTCATGGATTCGTGGTATCCGTCCCAAGCGCTCATCGAAGCCTGCCTGAAACAAGGATTCCATGTCATCGCCATGCTCAAGACGAACCGGATTCTCTATCCGAAAGGTATCGCCATCCAAGCGAAGAAGTTCGCCCGCTATATCGAGCCCAACGACACCCACCTCGTCACGGTGGGGAAGGAGCGTTACCGCGTGTATCGCTACGAGGGAGCGATCCATGGCCTCGATGACGCGGTGGTGCTGCTGGCTTGGAAGGCGGATGAACCGATGACGCCAGATCATCTCCATGTCGTCTTGAGCACCGACCGGGAGCTAGGCGATGAAGAGATCTTGCGTTATTATGCCCAGCGCTGGACGATCGAATGCGTTTTCCGGCAGGCCAAAGACCAGCTGAAGTCAGGTGGACCGTGTTCGTCACATTCGGGCGGTGAAACGGTATTGGGCAGTGGTGCTCTTAGCCTGTGTATACAGCATCGCGGAATCTCAACAAGACCTCTCTTCCGGCCTAGAGCTTCTTCGTTCTCGGAAAGGGCACAGCATCGTCGAGTTCATCTACGATGCCGCGAAGCAAGAGATTCCCATTGATGTGATCAAAAAACAGCTCCATGTCGCCTAAGGGGTCCCCTGTTTGTCTCTTAGGGAATGGAAATGACTGTAATAAAAAATGCTCATCTACAGATACTAAAATTTATTCTGTATGTCTCCATATTCGTTCAATTTAGATATAACGCAAATCTATAATCACAAGATTTTTTCACCCTATAAATGTACAATGTGCATTGTAGAGTGATAAAATTTTACCCACATAAGTGAAATAATTATCCACTATTTATTTCTCATCGCAGTAAAGGAGTATGTGCTTCTAAATTATTTTTTATTTTCACTTCCGAGAATATGATATGTGTAAGGGTTGTTGCAAAAGCAGAAACGCCATTAATAAATTCTTCAATTTCCTCTAATCGACTAACTGTCAGCATCACCATATAGCATGCTTGTCCAGCAATACGGTAACAAGATAGCGCTGTTGGATATTGTTCAATAAACTCTTTAAACCGTTTATGTTCTCCGTTTTTAATTGTCACTTCAATAATACAATCTATTGTAAATCCTAGTTTTTTTCTATTCACCTGAATTGTGTATCCTTCAATCACTCCACTATCCTCTAATCTTTTTACTCTTTCGGTTACAGAGGGAGGTGACAGGTTAACTTTCCTTCCTAATTCTCTCATTGATAAACGGGAGTCTCTCTTTAACTCTGCAATAATTTTTAAATCAATCTCATCTATTTTCATTTGTAAACCATCCTTTCATTTTTTGTTTCATATGAACGGTATTTTCAACAAATTCATTTTATATACAATACCAATACGCCTCAAGTTTTTTTAAAATGAAGGAAACAAGGGAGGGTGGAATCGATGGCTAGAATCTCATTCTCTTTACATGGAGAAACACCATTTCAACGGTTGCTGGGGCATAATAGACAGATTATGGAATTGTGGAATCAGTTAGGGGATCTGCTTGGGGCAGATGGAACATTATCTGCCGAACTGAAAGAACAAGTGAGAAGGACATTGGCGCAAAAGAACGGTTGTGAATATTGTCAGGCAAAAGGAAAACCTGAACCTCATTTGTTTGACAAGAAAACTTCGCTGGCCGTAGGGTTTGCGGAAGTATTTTTAAAGCAAAGAGATGCTATTGACGAATCCACTTTTTCTATATTAAAAGAGGAATTTAGTGATCAGGAAATAAGTGAATTGTGTGCATTCATTTGTTTTACGACAGCATCTCAATATTTTGGAGCTATGATGAATTTACAGCCAAATGAAAAAAGTGAAGGTGTGTAAGCTTCGTAAATTTGGGAGGGGGTAATCAAGTATATATACCGGAGGTGAATGAGTCATGGTGTGGAAAATAAAATGCGAATGTGAGGAACGCATGGAAGCTAATAGTCAGAAATAAAAAATGATAAAATACCCGTGGTGCTAGTTGAGCGCTACTAGAATCAATTGTAGCGGGCTTTTTACATCTTTGCATCAAGAATGGTTATAAATTAAGGGCGTATCAATATAGTGATGGAGGCAATGGTCATGGAATAGTATGGGCTATACCTGTTGATAAAGAGCTACCAGCTCCAATAGAGTGCGAGCGTTTCGATGGTCATTTTCTGCCTGCACCGAAACTACCCTTTGCTTGGCTAGATTTCATGCAAGCTCATGCGCTTTCGTTGACTTCTTGACGGCAATCCATCATAATATTGTTTTGTTACCGGAAATGAGGCGCGCAACAAAAGTGTTGCGCGCTTATGCATGATGACGCGGGAGTTTATGCCAATTGGAGGGGTACGGCGATGAGCCATCAGCGTTATCCGTTTGCGTTGGAAAAAAACGAGAATTTTTTTGATAAGCTCAGCCAATGGATCGGCGACGTCTTTTATGATATTTTGCCTGAGGCCGGCTTTGAGCTGCGCGATGAGCAAATTTATATGGCGTTTCAACTCGAGCGGGTGTTTCGCGAGAAAAAGGTGATTTTTGCCGAAGCGGGGGTCGGGACGGGAAAGACGATCGTTTATTTGCTGTATGCGATTTGCTACGCCCGTTATGCCGGTAAACCAGCCATCATTGCTTGCGCCGACGAAACGTTGATTGAGCAGCTCGTCAAAAAAGAAGGCGATATTGCTAAGCTGTCCGAGGTGCTCGGGTTGGACATTGACGTTCGGCTTGCCAAGTCGCCGGATCAATATTTATGTTTAAATAAACTGGAAGAAGTCACGACGTACCTCGATGAGGACATCGAACTGTATGAGCAAATTTATGACGAGCTTCCCGCGTTCGTCCATGACTACCAACCGATGCAGTCGTTTTATCGCTATGGCGACCGAAAGGAATACGCCCACCTTACCGACGAGCAGTGGAAAAAAATCGCCTGGGATCCGTTTCAAGACTGTTTCACGTGCGAGAAGCGGCATCGCTGCGGCCAGACGCTTTGGCGCGACTATTACCGAAAAGCGGCCGATTTGATCGTCTGCTCGCACGATTTTTATATGGAACACGTGTGGACGTATGAGGCGCGTCGGCGGGAAGGCCAGCTGCCGCTCTTGCCGGAAGCGAGCTGTGTGGTGTTTGACGAGGGTCACTTGCTTGAATTTGCCGCGCAAAAGGCGTTGACTTATCGAATGAAAGAGACGACGCTTGAGACGCTGCTCACACGGCTTCTTGAAAACGACATCCGCGAAGAGCTCGCTTATGCCATTGAAGAAGCGCTCGCGACGAGCAGCCGCTTTTTTGCTGAGTTGAAGGCGTGCGCGAAGGATGTCCCCGGTTCGAATCGAAAGGAAATTGTCTCGTCGCCTAAGCTTCAGCAATGGGCGAAGAAGTTGCGTAGTGAAATTGTGGAAATCGGCAACGAGCTCGTGTTTGAGAGCGAAACGTATACGATCGACCATTACCAGCTCAACATCGTTGATGAATATTTGGATCAAATTCAGTACTCGCTTGATCTGTTTTTAACGAACGCCGATGCCATCACGTGGCTTGAATCGTCGCGTCACGAGGCGACGTTTGTCGTCATGCCGCGCACGGTTCAGGAAGTGTTGCGCGAAAAAGTGTTCAGCAAACGCATGCCGTTTGTTTTTTCATCGGCAACCCTATCAAACGGAAAATCGTTCGAATATATCGCGCAAAGTTTAGGCATCGACGACTACTTGTCGTTCAGCGTGCCGTCGCCGTTTGATTATGACGAACAGATGGCGATTTATATGCCGACGTTCCGCGCAGACGAGACGCTGTTTGCCAAAAAGTGCGAGTATGCGCTCAACAAGCTGCGCGAAACCGGGGGGCGGGCGCTCCTTTTGTTCCCGACGCGCGAGGAGCTGCTCGAGTTCAAAGAAGCGGCTGCCGGCGAACCGTTTTCGTTTTTGTTTGAAGGCGACCGCGAAATTAGCGATTTGGTCGCTGAGTTTCAGCGCAACGAAGAGACGGTGCTTTGTTCGGAACATTTATGGGAAGGGCTGGACATCCCGGGACCGTCGCTTTCAAACGTCATCATTTGGTCGCTGCCGTATCCGCCGAACGATCCGGTGTTTCAGGCGAAGCGAAAAGCGTATCACAATCCATTTTGGGACGTCGATGTGCCGTATATGTTGCTTCGACTTCGCCAAGGGGTCGGACGGCTCATCCGCACGCGCGACGACCGCGGCCTCGTTTCCATTTTCATCACCGATCGGGAAGATGGACGGGTTGTTGCATCGATCAAAGACGTGTTGCCGACAACGGTGAGGGAGGAATGAAGTTCCTCCTTTTTCTTTTTCGTTTAGCGAAAGATTTTTTCGCTTGCGGCAGGAAAAACGACTTGTCTTATGGAAGTAAATAGCTGGCCATCAAATCAACAGGGGGACTTGAACGACATGAAGCAAATCGAAGAGCAGTTTTTGCGATATGTGAAAAAAATGATGAGCTACCGCGAAGCGATTGGCCTCATGTACTGGGATTTGCGGACGGGCGCTCCGAAAAAAGGGGTGGAGCAGCGGTCCGAAGTGATCGGCATGCTTTCGGAAGAAGTGTTTCGCATGTCGACATCGGAAGAAATGGCGGCGTTTATCGCCAAGCTGTCGCCGCAGGGCGTTTACGAACAGCTTGATGAAGTGACGCAGCGCACTCTCGATGAGTGCAAAAAGAAATATGAGCGCAATAAAAAAATCCCGGCCGATGAGTATAAGGAATACGTCATTCTTTGTTCCAAAGCGGAAAGCGTTTGGGAGGAGGCGAAGGCAACCGCTGACTTCGCGCTGTTTCGGCCGTATTTGGAGCGCATCGTCGAGTTTCAGCGCCGCTTTATCAGCTATTTGGGATATGAAGGGCATCCATACAACACGCTGCTCGATCAGTATGAGCCGGGCATGACGGTCGAGCTGCTTGACGGATTGTTTGGCCAGTTGCGCGAACGCATCGTTCCGCTTGTGCAGGCGGTTTCCTCAGCGCCGGACAAGCCGGACACGTCGTTTTTGTTCGCTCCGTTTCCGAAAGAAAAACAGCGCGCCTTTTTGCTGGAGCTGCTTGTGGAGCTCGGTTACGATTTTGGCAAAGGGCGGCTTGATGAGACGGTCCACCCGTTTGCGATCGGGCTGAATCCGAACGATGTTCGGATTACGACGCGTTACGACGAGCGCGACTTCCGCACCGCGATTTTTGGCACGATCCATGAGTGTGGCCATGCGCTGTATGAGCAGCACATTTCCGAGGCGCTCACCGGCACGCCGCTGGCGAGCGGGGCGTCGATGGGCATTCATGAATCGCAGTCGCTCTTTTTTGAAAATATGATCGGGCGCCACTACGCGTTTTGGAAGCGCAATTATCCGCGTCTTCAGCAATACGCGCCCGCCCAGTTTGCCGGCGTGTCTTTGGACGCGTTTTACCGGGCGATCAATGAAGCGAAGCCGTCGCTCATCCGCATTGAAGCCGACGAATTGACGTATCCGCTTCATATCATCATTCGCTATGAAATCGAAAAACAGCTGTTTGCGGGTGAGCTGGAAGCGGCGGACTTGCCGGATGTCTGGAATACGAAGTACGAACAGTATCTTGGCATCCGTCCGCACAATGATGCGGTCGGCGTGCTGCAGGATGTTCATTGGTCGGGCGGCAGCTTCGGCTATTTCCCGTCCTATGCGCTCGGCTATATGTATGCAGCGCAGTTGAAGCGGGCGATGGAGAAGGAGCTCGATTTCGCGCAGCTGCTTGAGGAAGGGACGATTGCGCCGATTCGTGAATGGCTGACGGACCGCATCCACCGATTCGGCAAAACGAAGAAGCCGCTCGACCTTGTGCGCGACGCGACGGGCGAACCGCTCAAAGCCGATGGCTTGATTCAATATTTAGAAGAAAAATATCAAGCGCTGTATCGGTTATAAAGTGGAGCGCGGCGGCAAACGGCTGGCTCTTCACACGAGGGCCTTGAGCGCATCGAGGGTGTCCCAAAAGGATCGGGACGCCCTCTTTCGTCGCTATATATACGTACTGACTGTTTCCGCCGCACTATATGTTGTGCTTATCTTGAAAGAAGGCGACCTTTTGGGTCAGTCCCCATTTGGGTGAAGAACGAAAGGTCGGACTGATGAACGAAGTGCAGATCGGCGCAACGATCAAAGAGGGCGTCCCGCTGCCACTGGGAGACGCCCTCTTTTTTTACCATAGTTTGTATCCTTTCGACCCCGGCGGGGCGTTTTGAATAATGTCGATCAACGGCACCGTATAGGCGATCAAAATCAATGCAACGACAAGGCCGAGCCAAAGTTTCCAGTTTTCAAGCGCCAGCGCGGCTCGTTCCTGTGGGGCGGCCGCTTCGGCGACGGGAAATTCCGTTTCGCCTTTCGGGGCGAAAAACGCCAAGTTGATGACGATGACGAGAATGAGAATGATGCCGATGAATAAGATCGTTCCACCAACCGCTTGTGCGATTTGATACGGAATCCATTCGAGCGCCTGCGGCGAATTGCCGTACGTTGAGAAGGCGGAACGTCTCGGTGCTCCAAGCAAGCCGGCCAAATGCATCGAACCGGACATAAACGTCATTCCAACGGCCCAAACGACCGTTTGTATGATGGCGAGCCGGTTCATCGCTTTCGTCATCACCCGGCCGGTCAAATGCGGGATGAGCCAGTACGACGCACCAAAAAACGTTAAGACGACTGTTGTTGCAATCGTTAAATGAAAATGGCCAGTCACCCAAATCGTGTTATGAACGACTTGGTTCAGCTGATGCGAAGCATTGATGATCCCGCCGGTGCCAGCCGGAATGAAAAACAGCATCCCGACAAACGGTGCGAAAAAGCGCGCATCGCCCCACGGCAATTTCCGCAGCCAGCCAAACAAGCCTTTGGCTCCTTGCGAACGGCCGTATGATTCAAACGTCGCAAACATGGCAAAGGCGGTCATGAGCGACGGAATGACGACCATAAACGTCAAGACGACTTGCACGTATTTCCAAAACGGCGAGATCCCCGGCTCGAGCAACTGATGGTGGAAGCCGACCGGAATCGAAAACAGCAAAAACAAGATAAACGCCAGCCGCGCGAGCGAATCAGAGAAAATTTTGCCGCCGATCACTTTCGGAATGACGGCGTACCAAACCATATACGCCGGCAGCAGCCAGAAGTAAACGAGCGGATGCCCGAAATACCAAAACAGCGTCCGGCTTAACAGCACGTTCACCCGGTCGGTGAGCCCGAGCGACCACGGAATAAGCTGAAAGACGACGGTCGCAGCGACGCCGAGCGTGCAGACGAGCCATAGCACCATGTTCGTCACCGACATAAACGCCAGCAACGGGCTCGCCTCGCCGCGGTGCGCTTTCCGCCAGCGCGCATAATGGGCAAACATCGCAAATCCGCTCACCCAGCTGCCGACAACGACAAGCGCCAAACCGATATAAAAGCCGGCATGCGCTTGCAGCGGCGCGTAAAAGGTATATAAGACGGACGCTTTTCCCGTCAAGATGAAGAAGGCGCTCATGCCTGTGCCGATTGTCATCATCCAAAAGCCGATCCAGGCAAACCGGCGCGAACCGCTCGAAAGCGCTCCGGTCGTGCGGCTGACGGCGGCAAACTGAAAGCCGATAATGAAAAACGTTGTCAGCACAAGCCCGAGCAAGACGCCGTGCGTCGTTAAAATCGTATAATAGCTGATGCCGGCTGGCAGTTCAAACTTGCCGGAACGGACAAGTGTCTGCAATAAACCGGCCAGTCCTCCGAGCGCAAGGGCGGTAAAAGCAACAACCATATGTGCTAAGGCTAGTTTGGCGTCGCGTCGATCAACTTTTTCCAACGGTTGTACCATGTTACTCCACCACCTTCATGCGCGCCGTCATCATATGGTGGCCGGCGCCGCAATATTCATTGCAAAGAATCGTATATTCGCCGGGCTGATCAAACGTCGTCGTCAAGCTGTTGATATAGCCGGGTTCAACCATCATGTTGATGTTGGTTCCCGGGATTTCAAACCCGTGGATCACATCCTTCGAGGTGACGTTGATCGTCACTTTCGCTCCTTTCGGAATTTCGATGGCATTTGGCGTAAAGGAAAACGCCGCGACGACGATGTTCAGTTCGTACTCGTTGTTCCCTTTTTTGACAAGCCCCGGCTGATTGAATGGCGGGGTCGTGTCCACTTTCTCTGGATCGATTGTCGTCAGACAGCTTGGCGGCTGCTGTCCGGAGGCGAAAGCGCTCACGCCGACGACGGTTAAGAAAACAACGAGACAGCCGATGCCAAACGTCAGCCAAATTTTTTCGTACTTGTGAATGTGCATCTCCAGTCCCTCCTTTGCCGCTTACAGGCGGTGCAAAAATAAAAAGTAGACGCTGACCCAAGCGAAAATGATGAAAAAGCCGAGCAAAAACACAGACGCCAACGTACCGCCGAGCGCTGGCTCTTTCTCGTTTTTTGGTTGCCGGATTGTCGTCGGTTTGGTCGATTCTAGTTTCATGTTGCATCCCTCCTCTTTTTTGAATTCATCCTCCATCACATCGGTGAGGCAGGCGCGTCAACCGCGGATTTCCCTGCTTTGACACTATCATAACTGTAGAAAACAAAGGCAACAGTGACTTTTCTCACAAAAACGATGCGGGAAGTTTGAACAAATGGTGACGATTGTGAACAATGTATGAAACCGATGGACAGAAAAGCCACCACCGATGATGGTCCTTCGGTCGGGCGCAACTCGAAACAGTTTGAAATCAAAAACCGAAGCGTAGCTTCGTGCCAACAAAGGGATAAGAGCGAATAATCTGTATTTTTTGTCCTTTAACGTTCGTCTTTTTTAGCAAAAAACGCTTCTCAACCGCCGCTGGTCATGGTATACTGCTGATAACTGAATCACGCTGACTCACTCATATAATCGCAAGAATACGGCTTGCGAGTCTCTACCAGCCGACCGTAAATCGGCTGACTATGAGTGGCAATGTCGGAAGGAAGGCGGCCATGGCCGCTTTGTGCCTTCGGTTTGCTGTTGGCTTAAAAGACATTGCCTGACTCATGGAATTGAGTGAGGCCGGTGTTTTTTAAGCTTTTTTTATTGGGAGGGAATCGGTATGCGCGCATTGCTCGAGAAAATTGCCGCTGAAGGGGAGGTTGTCGCCGGCGGGGTGCTCAAAGTCGACCGCTTCTTAAACCACCAAGTCGACCCGCATTTGATGAAGCGGATCGGTGAGGAGTTCGCCGATCAGTTTCGCGGCGAGCGGCCGACAAAAGTGTTGACGCTCGAGTCGTCAGGCATCAGCCCGGCGCTTATGACGGCCTATGAGCTCGGTGTTCCGCTTGTCGTTGCCCGCAAGCGGCGGCCGCTGACGATGACCGGTGAGGTGTATCGCGCGGAAGTGTATTCGTTTACGAAGCAGGAGGCCAACGAGATCGTCGTTTCCCGTTCACTGCTTGATGGCTTTGACCGGGTGCTCATTATCGATGACTTTTTAGCCAACGGCCAGGCGGCGCTTGGGATGGTGGAGGTCGTTCGTCAAGCGGGAGCGGCTGTCGTTGGCATCGGCATTGTCATTGAAAAAGCGTTTCAAGACGGCGGCCGGCTGCTTCGTTCGCGCGGATTTCGTGTCGTTTCGCTCGCCCGCATCGCTTCGCTTGCGGATGGCGTCATTCGATTTCACGAAGAGGTGATGAACGGATGAACATGAAATGGTGGCAAATCGGGTCATTAGGCATCCAGCACGTGTTGGCGATGTACGCCGGGGCGATCGTCGTCCCCCTTGTCGTCGGCGGTGCGCTTCGGCTGTCGGGGGAGCAGCTGACGTATTTAGTGGCCGTTGACCTATTGACATGCGGCATCGCGACATTGCTGCAAGTATGGAAAAATCGATGGGTTGGCATCGGTTTGCCGGTCATGCTTGGCTGTACGTTTACGGCGGTCGGGCCGATGATCGCCATCGGCGGACAATACGGAATGCCGGCCGTGTATGGGTCGATTCTTTGTGCCGGGCTTGTCGTCGTGTTGATCAGCCCGTATTTCGGCAAGCTGCGGGCGCTGTTTCCGCCGGTTGTCACCGGTTCCGTCGTCACGGTGATCGGCTTGACGCTCATCCCGGCAGCCGTGAACAATATGGCGGGCGGGCAAGGGGCGAAAGATTTCGGCGACCCGGCCAACTTGGCGTTATCGTTTGGCGTGCTCGCGCTTATTGTTGTGCTCTATCGCTGCTTCAAAGGCTTTGTCCGTTCGATTGCTATTTTGCTTGGGATGGCCGTCGGCACTGCTGTCGCGGCCGCGATGGGAAAAGTGGACTGGACGGCCGTCGCCGCAGCGTCGTGGGTTCACCTGCCGAAGCCGTTTTATTTCGGCGTTCCATCATTCCATGGCCCGGCCGTGTTGACGATGGTGTTGGTCGCCATTGTCAGCCTCGTTGAATCGACTGGCGTCTACTTCGCTTTGTCTGACATTTGCCGCCGCCGGCTGACGGAAGAGGATTTGGCGGGCGGTTACCGCGCCGAAGGGCTGGCGATCATGATCGGTGGGCTGCTCAATGCGTTCCCGTATACGACATACTCGCAAAACGTCGGCCTTGTGCAGTTGTCGGGCGTGAAAACGCGAAACGTCATTTACGCCGCCGCTCTGTTTCTCATCTTGCTTGGATTTGTGCCGAAAATCGCGGCTGTCGCGACGATCATTCCAGCCCCAGTGCTCGGCGGAGCGATGCTCGCCATGTTTGGCATGGTCATCGCCTACGGCGTGAAAATGCTAAGCCACGTTGACTTGGCGGTGCAAGAAAACTTGCTCATTATCGCCTGCTCGATCGGCGTCGGGCTCGGGGTGACGGCGGTGCCGAACTTGTTTGCCGAGCTCCCGGCCGGCCTCCGCATTTTGACCGACAGCGGCATCGTCGCCGGCAGCATGACCGCCATTCTCTTAAACGCCGTTTTCCATCTCGGCAGGGCGAGAAAATCAGCCGCTCTGCCGCTGCAGGAACAAAAAATCTCGTAAACGTGTCAAGGTCATCGGTTTCATCGCCTTCTTTGCTTCCCGCGATCAGCTTGGGAAGCAAAAAAGGCTTTTTTGTTGCGTGTCGATTTTTAAAGAAAAGAGTAGAAGACGGTGGAAGTGCGGTGATATAATGGAAAGGGAAAGGAGGTGAAACCGTGGACGAATGGGTGGTGCGCCTGTTTGACGAGCTGCGGCAAATGCGGGCGGAGATGGCAACGAAGGCCGACATCGCCCAAGCGAATGAGCGCATCGAGCGGCTTGAACAGACGATGACCGCGGTGAAAGAAGACGTGGCGCAGACGAACGAACGCCTCGGGCAGTTGGAACAAACGGTGGTGGCCATGCGGGAGGATGTGGCGGCGTTGGATGCGCGCGTCGGGCGTGTGGAAGAGCGCGTCGAGCATATGGATGCCCGTATGGGACGCATGGAAGAGCGCGTCGAGCGCATGGATGCCCGTATGGGACGCATGGAAGAGCGCTTCGAGCACATGGATGCGCGCGTCGGGCGTGTGGAAGAGCGCGTCGAGCATATGGATGCCCGTATGGGACGCATGGAAGAGCGCTTCGAGCACATGGATGTCCGCATGGGACGCATGGAAGAACGCGTTGAGCGCGTCGAGCAGACGATGGCGACAAAGGAAGATGTCGCCGAATTGCCGTTTATTCGGCAAGCTGTTATGGAGACATTGGAGACGCTGCGAGACGTTTCAACGATCAAGCAAACCGTTGCCCAAATGCAGCAGAAAATCGATGAAATCATCACCGGACAAGCTAGGCAAGAGCTCGTTCTTCAATCCCTCGCGTTGCATCTGCTTGAGCATGAGAGTGAAATCCGCGCTTTGAAAGCGAAATAACGCTAAGCATCTCAGTTCATATCCTCACTTGAGACGGTTTTCCTTCCCAAAAACAGGCCGGCTTTGTCCGCGCCTGTTTCTTCATGTGTCCTTCTTTTGGATGATCAACGGTTTCCAAATGATAAGACGCACGGGATGCCTGTTCGTCTGCATACAGTTTGCTTGTTTGCGCATCCTAAACGAAAAGAGGAACAAACCGAGGTGTTGGTATGCCGACCCTTTTATCGATCGGCACGGCAACGATGCCATATATCGTTTCCCAAGAAGAAGTGAAGCAGCATGTCGCCGGTCTGTTTGCCGGACGCCTCGCGCGCGCCGAGCGGCTGCTTCGGGCCTTTGACAACGGCGGCATTCGGACGCGCGCGTTTGTGCAGCCGCTTGCCTGGTACAGCACACCGCGCGGTTTCGGCGAGAAAAATGCCGTGTATATGGATTGCGCTGTCCGCTACAGCGGCGAGGCAGCCAACAACTGCTTGCAGAACACCCCTGACGGCCCGATTCCCCATGAGGCGGTCGATGCGCTGTTTTACATCTCAACGACCGGACTGTCTACGCCGAGCATCGAGGCGCGGCTGATGAACGTGCTGCCGTTTTCTCCTTCCGCCGTGCGGGTGCCGGTTTGGGGGCTCGGCTGTGCGGGAGGAGCAGCGGGCCTTGCGCGGGCGGCCGATTATTGCCGGGCGTTTCCGAAGGCGAAGGCGCTTGTGATTGCCGCTGAGTTTTGCAGTTTGACATTTCAGGCGGATGACGTATCTAAAAGCAATGTGATCGGCACATCGCTTTTTTCCGACGGCGTGGCCTGCGTGCTTGTCGCCGGCGATGAAGCAGCGCCAAATGGCGGCGCGCCGCGCATCATCGCTGCCCGATCGGCGCTGATGCCTCGCTCGGAAGATGTGATGGGGTGGGAGATTCGCGATGAAGGGCTGTTTGTCATCTTTTCAAAAGACATTCCGTCGATCGTCCGCGCATGGCTGCGCCCGCAAGTGGAGTCGTTTTTGCAGGAGAACGGACTAGGGCTTCGCGACCTTCGCTATTTTATCGCCCACCCGGGCGGAAAAAAGGTGATGGAGGCGTATGAGGAAGCGTTCGGATTCGGCATGGAACAGACAAAGACTTCCAGAGAGGTGTTGGCCCGATATGGCAATATGTCGTCAGCTACCGTTTATTTTGTGCTCGAGGAAGTGATGCGGCAGCCGCTTGCGCCCGGGTATGGGCTGCTCGTTGCCCTCGGTCCCGGCTTTAGCGCCGAGATGGTGCTGCTCAAATGGGAGGAATGATGATGCGGTTTGCCTTCGTGTTTTTTACGGTGGTCGGGATGCGTTTGGTTGAGCTTTGGCTTGCAAAACGGAACGAACGGTATGTGAAAGCGCTCGGAGCGAAAGAGGTGGGCGCCCGCCATTATCCGTGGATCGTGTTAATGCATGTGCTTTTTCTTTTGTCGCTGGCTATCGAGGCGCTTCGAAAAGGCGCCCGCCCGTCGCGGCGCTGGCCGCTTTTGTTTCCACTCTTTCTCGCCGTCGAAGGGCTGCGCGTATGGACGATTTTGTCGCTCGGCCGCTTTTGGAATACGAAAATTTTGATTGTGCCCAACCGTCCGGTCGTGAAAAAAGGGCCATACCGGTGGATTCGTCATCCGAACTATGCGGTCGTCGTTTTGGAGATCGTGTTGCTGCCGCTTTTGTTTCAGGCGCGATTGACGGCCGTTGTCTTTTCATTTCTTAATGCGTTGCTGCTGTTCGTTCGCATCAAAACAGAGGAGCGGGCGTTGGCGGCGTTGACAGACTATCAGGAAGCGTTTCGCGCCCGGCCACGCTTTTGGCTAAGCATCTCCCGAAGGTTGACGCCTTTCTAAAAGGCCGGTGAAAAATCGCTGTCACACACACACGAATCGGCGGCATTTTCATTCAGAAAAGAAAGCAGATTTTGCAAGGTTTCTCTCGTTGAGAAACGGATGGAATCCGCAGTATTTTGCACGAAATCACCAACCTTCTAAAAAAGATGGAGAAAAGCCCTCATGTCCCTGTTGATCGATATTTCCATGCGCTCCCGCCTTGTTGATGGGCGGGATTTTTCGTTTTTCCTATTGGGAAACGGAACAAAATGCAGTAAAATGAATGTAAATGACATTGACGGAAACAAAGGGGTTTGAATCATGGGGAATGTTGCTGTTAGACCGCCGTCATTGCGGCCGTGGCTGGCGAAAATGATAAAGATGCATGAGCTGCTCCATCAAACGGGGGATTCAGATAATGCCAGTAAAGTGAAGCAGCTTATTGAAAAAACGGCGGCCGGGGAGCTCGTTGTCGCCTTTTGCGGCCATTTTTCCGCCGGCAAATCGAGCTTGATTAATGCGCTGCTCGGTGAGCCGCTATTGCCGTCGAGCCCGATTCCGACGAGCGCCAATCTTGTGAAAGTGAAGGCCGGCCGGGATTCTGTGCGCGTCTTTTATCGCCGTGAAGCGCCGGTCGAGTACGAACCGCCGTATGATCCGGACCTCATCCGCGCGCAATGCCGGGACGGGGAGACGATCGAGTGGATTGAAATCAGCCGTGAAACGGGTGCCATTCCGCTAGGCGTCGCCATCTTGGACACGCCGGGCATCGACTCGACGGACGACGCCCATCGGCTGGCGACGGAGTCGGCCCTCCATCTTGCGGATGTCATCTTTTATGTGATGGATTATAACCATGTCCAGGCGGAATTAAACGTTCAATTTACGAAACAGTTGACCGATGAAGGAAAAACGGTGTATTTGGTCATCAATCAAATTGATAAACATCGCGAAGAGGAGCTGCCATTCGCGACGTTTCGCGCTTCGGTGGTCGAGGCGTTCCAACGTTGGGGGATCGAGGCGGCCGGACTGTTTTTCCTCTCGTTGAAAGCGCCGTCCCATCCGCACAGCGAGTGGCAGGCGTTGTCAAGTTGCTTGCGCCGGCTGTTTGCCGACAAGGATGAATGGCTCGTTCGCGGCGCTGAATCATCGTTGAAATGGATCGCCGCCCGCCATCTTGAGCAGTTGTGTGCTCAGCATGAGAAGTTGGCGCAAGAGATGCAGGAGCGGCTTGCCGCGCTTGGCGGCATTGCGGGTGAGGCGGCCGCCGAAGAGCTCCATCGCTTGGAAGCCGAACTTGCCGAGACGCAAACGGCGGCGGCGCGGCTGGAAGAGTCGGTTCGCACGGAGCTGGAGCGCGTGCTGCACAATGCTTATTTAATGCCGTTTGAAACGAGAGAGCGGGCCGGGGCGTACTTGGAAGCCATGCAGCCTGGCTTTAAGGTCGGGTGGCTGTTTTCCAAGACGAAAACGGAAGAGGAGCGCAAACAGCGGTTGGCGGCGTTTTATGAGAGCGTGAAAGCACAGGCGACCGCGCAGATCGAATGGCATGTCCGCCAACTACTGCTGCGGTTTGGACATGAGTGGGATGCCGATGCCGCCTGGCTTGGCAAGTGTCAACAGTGGACGGTGGAGTGGGATGAATCGCTGCTTGCAGGCCTCGTCAAACACGGAACGGATTCGCGCGGTGCGGCGCTGTTGAATTATACCGATGATGTCGCGGCGGCGCTCAAAACACGGTATCGCGACTCAGCGCTCGCTTTGGTGGCGGAGCTTGGGGAACAAGCGGCCAACCGGGCGGCCGAGCAAATCGCGGCATTGCGCGTCAAGCTGTCGGCAGCGCGCGAAAAAGCGGAGCTCGCCGCCCATTTGGCCCGCCTTGAAGCGGAGCGGGAAGAGCGGCGGCGCATGCTCGAACAGCTGCTCGCCGCCCCCACCCCGAACGATGGCCAAACGCTCGATGAAAAACAGCTGGCTGTGTTGACCGCCGCTCCTTCATTCCAGAGGGCGCGCCATGCCGAGGCGGCGGTGCGGTCGCATGAGCCGCGGGAGACCATGAATCGTGTTTCCGAAGAGCAAGCGCTCAGTCAGAAAAGAGCGGCCGGCAGCCGGGCGGCGGGAGAACGGGACGATTTCTCGCGGGCGCGGCCTAGCGGACAAAAACTGCGAAGCGAAGAAGCGGCCGAGCGGCTGGAGGCGGCGGCCGCTTGGCTCGAGCAGTCCGAACTGCTTGCTCGTTTTGCCGGCCCGCTGCGCGTCAAAGCGCGGCGGCTCCGTGAGCGTGCGTTTACGGTCGCTTTGTTTGGTGCTTTCAGCGCCGGCAAGTCATCGCTCGCCAACGCCTTGCTCGGCGCGCCGCTCTTGCCGTCATCGCCCAATCCGACCACCGCTGCCATCAGCAAAATCGCGCCGCCTGACCAAGAGCATCCGCACGGAATGGCGGTGGTCAACGTCAAAAGCGAGCGGCAAATGTGGGACGATGTTCAAGCCTCGCTCCGCCAGTTTGGACTAAAGGCCGATACATGGGAGGAGGCGCTTCGCCTGTGTGCCCGCCTCGCCGAATCCGGAGCCATGCATCCAGCGCAAAAGCCGCACCTCGCCTTTTTGGCGGCCGTTGCGGCCGGTTATGAGCGGATGGGCGGCCAGCTCGGCGCGGCGCTGTCGGTCGGCTTTGACGAATTAGAGCGGTATGTCGCGGATGAGGCGGTGTCGTGTTTCTTAGACGAGGTCGTCCTGTATGCCGATTGCCCGCTCACCCGCCAAGGGGTGACGCTTGTCGATACGCCGGGGGTCGATTCGCTCAACGCCCGGCATACCGGAGTGGCGTTCCATTATATGAAGAATGCCGATGCGCTGCTGTTTGTGACGTACTACAACCACGCCTTTTCGAAAGCGGATCGCGAATTTTTGCTTCAGCTCGGGCGCGTTAAGGATGCGTTTTCCCTTGACAAAATGTTTTTTGTCATCAACGCCGCTGATTTGGCTCAGTCGCGGGAGGAGCTCGATGCGGTCGTCTCCTATATGAACAGCGAACTCGCCCGCTTCGGCATCCGTTTTCCGCGCCTTTATGCGCTCTCGAGCCGCATGGCGCTGGCGGAGAAAACCGGGGCGGGGCCCGTGTCGCACGATGTTTTGGCGGATTCAGGGCTGCCCGCTTTTGAGGCCGATTTTTTCCGCTTCTTGACCGAAGAGCTGGCCGAAGTGGCGGTCGAGAGCGCCTGCGCTGAGCTTGCGCGGGCGCATCAGGCAGCCGCAGAGTACGCTCGGGCTGCGGGGCAGAGCGAGGCGGAAAAAGCGGCCAAACAACAAATGCTCGGGCGCCTTCGCGAAGAGATGCAGGCGCTGCTCGCCAGCGCCGATGACGCCCACGGCCGGCAAGCGCTCCGCCAAGAGGTGGAGGAGCTGCTCTATTACGTGAAACAGCGCGTGTTCCTGCGCTTGAACGATCTGTTTAAGGAAGCGTTCCATCCATCGGTGCTCCGCGACGGCCAAGGGCCGATGCGCCAAGTGCTTGCGCGCTGTCTTGACGAGCTGCTTGCGGCGGTCGGCTTTGATTTGGCGCAGGAGATGAGGGCGACCAGCTTGCGGGTAGAGGCCTTTTTGCGCAAGCGGCTGGATGAGCAGTTTGCCCGTCTTGGCCGTGAGCTTCGAAGCCTCGATCCGTCAGTGGCTCTTACGCCGCCGGAAACGGCTGTTTTTGCGGCGCCGGAGTTCGCCACCGCCCTTAGCGATGTGGATCGGGCGCGGTTTGCCAAGGCGCTTTCGCTCTATAAAAACGCCAAATCGTTTTTTGAACGCGATGAAAAGCGGCGGATGAAAGAGGAAATCGAAACCGCGCTCATGGAGCCGGTCGATCAGTATTTGGCCGAGCAAAAAGAGCGGATCGTCTCCGCTTATGGTGAGCAATACGAGACGGCCGTCGCCGCGTTGGCCGCCGCGCTCGCCGACCAAGTTGATAGCTATATGGACGGTTTGATGGCGGCGCTCGCCAACAGGGGGGACGGTGAGACGCTCCGCCGCATCGAAGCGGCGCTTCGCCGCCTTCTTCCCGTTCAAGGCGAGGAGGCGCAGCCATGAACCGGTTTCACGCTTGTGCGACATGCATCCACTATGGCATCGAAAAACGGGCCGACGGGCTCTACACGTATTGCCGCCGGCTTGGCTATGCGACGAAACCGAACTATCGGTTCAACTGTTGGACACCGAAACCGAACGTCAAGCGGTTGATGGAAAAAGAAGCAGGAAAGGACGAGAGCTAGTGAGCGAAGTGCATCAGGCGATTACCGCCCACGTACAAAAACAGCATGCCGTCTTGAAAAAGTTTGCCATGCTCGATGCGGAGCGCGAGCGGCATATCGAAGAAGCGGTCGAGCGCTGCCGCCGCGGCGAGCCGTTTACGGTCGAGCTGATCAACGAAGTGACGAAACAAATGAACGAGCTGGCTAAAGGCGGCCTCGTGCCGGCGCGCCGGTACGTGACGCCGGAAATGGTGCGCGACTATGTGAGCCGGCTGGAAGGGAAACGGCCGCCACAAGGGAACAGAGAAGACGGCCAGCACGCTTGAGCCTAGAAGATCGGTGAAAAACGGTTGCTTCTTTTGAGCAATGGGGGATCGTTTGAAAGGCGCCCCTGATGCGACAAGGCTTTTCGATTTGAGAAATGAGCTCGATAAGCGGCTTGCTCCCTTCAATCACCGGCCTCCTAGAAGGCCGGTGAAAAATCGCTGTCACACACGAATCGGCGGCATTTTCATTCAGAAAAGAAACTTGATTTTGCAAGGCTTCTCTAATTGAGAAACGGATGGAATCAGTAGTATTTTGCACTAAATCACCAGCCTTCTAGAAAGTCGTTGAACAACGGCCGTTTCCCTCTCATCGGTGAGGGAACGGGCGAAACAAAGGATCGATGCCGCCAAATGGTTCGATTTGAAAAACGAGAATGGGAAGCTACCCGTTCCCTTCCATCAGCGACCGACTGACGCGCCCAAAGCGCGTAAGCAAGTGGATCGGCAGGCAAAACGAAAAGGGGGAGAAGAACAATGGCGTCGCTCGTTTCCCACGAATGGCTGCATGCCCATTTGTCCGAAGAAACCATTCGGATTCTTGATTGTCGATTTTGGCTCGGCGCCCCGTCCAAAGGCGCCTCGGCTTACCGGGACGATCATATTCCCGGTGCAGTGTATATCGATTTGGAGCGCGATTTGTCCGGTCCGGTGGCGGAGCACGGCGGCCGCCATCCGCTGCCATCGGCCGAGCAAGCGGCGGCTGTGTTTGGCCGCGCCGGCATCGATGAAACGATGACGGTCGTTGCCTACGATGACCAAGATGGAGCGATGGCCGCGCGCTGTTGGTGGCTGCTTCGCTATTTCGGCCATGAGCGCGTTTACGTGTTGGACGGCAATTACAGCGAGTGGAAAAAGAAAGGCCATCCGGTGACGGACCGCATTCCTGTCGTAGCGCCGCGGCGGTTTCAACCGCGGCCTGACCGGTCATGGCTGGCGACGGTTGAGGATGTGCGCGCCGCTGTGCGCGATCGCTCGGCTGTGCTGATCGATTCGCGCGAGTGGAAGCGGTACATCGGTTTGGAAGAGCCGATCGACCGGGTGGCTGGCCGCATTCCTAGGGCGGTGCATCGGTTTTGGAAAGATGGGGTGGCAGAAGGCGGCTACTGGAAACGCCCAGATGAGCAAGCGGCGCGATTCGCTGATCTTGACCGCGAGACACCGCTGATCGTCTACTGCGGTTCTGGTGTCACCGCCTGTCCGAACGTGCTCGCTTTAAAGGAAGCCGGTTACCGCAACGTCCGGCTGTATGTCGGCAGTTTCAGCGATTGGATTTCCTATCCGGACCACCCGGTCGAAACGGGTGATCCTTCCTTTTCAGCATAGACGTTTTTCAAGCGGATGCCAATGGTCTTGAAGGAAAAGTATGGTCAATAGGTCGTCGTCAAAGAGCCGTTGAAACGGGCAGGACATCTTGAAGGCGAAGGATCGGAATCAATACGTGTTTTTCAAGCGTCGAGCTAGGGGCGCCGTGGTCTCGTGCATCGTTTTTCTCCGGCGGGCGATACTATGTGTGAACCGACGGAACAAGAGGAGGAGAGCGCATGGGCCGGACAAAGCTTGGCAATGCGAATGCCCAACGGAATAACAACGCGAAAAAGAAAAACGGCTTTAATGAATGGACGAGCGAATTCGCTTCCTACGCCGAAGTGGAAGCGGAAAAAATGAAAAATGATCATCAAAACATCCGGTAACGACGAGGGCGCACCCCTCGTTTTTTGTCGTAGGCAGCAACGTTGGCAAAGACAAACGTATGTGCTATAATGAAGGCCAGAATGGCGAAGACGCCGGCCGGGAGGGAAAAGCGTGCGAAAGTGGTTCGTCCTATTGCTATTTTTGGCGGTTGCCGGCTACGGCCTTTGGAACGCGATGGCCGCCGGCAAAACGAACGAAGCGGTTGCTGCCGGCCCGAGGGTAGGCCACCCGGCCCCCGACTTGGCGCTGCCGACGCTTGGCGGCGAGCCGGTCAAACTTTCCGCTTGGCGCGGCAAAGCGGTCGTTCTTAACTTTTGGACGTCATGGTGTCCGCCATGCAAAGAAGAAATGCCGGAACTCGAAAAGTTTTACAAACAGCATGGCCACGAAGTCGCGGTGCTGGCGGTCCATTTGACTACGCGAGATACGCTCG
Source organism: Geobacillus icigianus (assembly GCF_000750005.1). Taxonomy (GTDB): domain Bacteria; phylum Bacillota; class Bacilli; order Bacillales; family Anoxybacillaceae; genus Geobacillus; species Geobacillus icigianus. Next base: position 22,315 of record NZ_JPYA01000133.1, read on the forward strand.
ATAACGCCGAGCGATTTGCGAAAAGCAGGAACTTGACGTTGCCAGTCGCCTTGGATGTCCGCGGCGAGGCGTTTTATCATTATCGAGTCCAGACCATTCCGACAACGTATATCATCGACCCGAACGGCGTCATCCGGAAAAAGATCGTCGGCCCGGTGACGGCAGCTCGGCTCGAGAACGCGACAGCGCTCTTTCGTTGACCAATCAACGGCGACGGACAGCGCTTTTTTTCATGCGCCACTATTTTTCAAAAAGTTGTCATAATTTTTATCTTTTTTGGGCATGAATAAGATTACAATAAAAGTGAGGGGAGGTTGAAGCGATGAGACGATCCCGCAAAATGACTCTCCAAGAATTGATCAGCGAGAACAAACGGCAGTTATTGAACGATCGGGAAGCGCTCGAAAAAATCGAGAAAAGGCTGGAAGAGCGGATGCTCAAAAAAGCAGAATAACCCATGCATAGCGGTTCTCCGGGCGGACAGACTAGATGGCGAGGAGGCGAACAAGATGAGCAATCCGAAAGGAAGCCGAAAACATTTCGTGCCGAACCATATCGGCACACAGCCTCGCGCCGCTGGGGGAAACAAAGGCAAACAAATGCAGGACCAATCCGGCCAGCACGCCCAAGTGATTCAGACGAAGGGTGAATAGGGCAAACTCGCGTGAAGGAGGAAGCGTCCATGCCACGTCCGAAACCGGATGACCGCAGCGATAATGTGGAAAAGCTGCAAGAAATGGTGCAACATACGATCGAGAATATGGAAAAAGCCGAGGAAACGATGCAGTTTGCTTCGCCGGAGGAACGGAAGAAGATTGCGGAGAAAAACCGCCGCCGCGAGGAAGCGATCGCGGCGATGCGCGCGGAAATTAAGGACGAAGCTGCTGCGCGGGAACACGGCTACCAATAAACGAAATGAAGCCGCCTTGATTTGGGCGGCTTTGTTTTTTCATTTGCCGGCTTGAGCCAACGAACGGATGAGTGGTAACATGAAAGAAGAGCCCGGCAAAAAATGGAGGGAGAACAAACGTGAAGGTGGTAGAAAAACAAATCGAAGTGCGCTATGCGGAAACGGATCAAATGGGCGTCGTTTACCATGCGAACTACTTAGTTTGGATGGAAGTCGGGCGCACAGAACTGATCAAACAGCTTGGCTTCCATTACGCGGAGATGGAGAAAGAAGGAATTATTTCGCCGGTCATCGATTTGCAAGTGTCGTACAAAAAACCGCTTCACTACGGGGAGACGGCGACCGTCCGCACGTGGATCGACGCTTATGACGGCATCCGCGTCACGTACGGCTACGAAATTCTCGCTCCGGACGGCGAAGTGGCCGTCACCGGCAAGTCGCAACACGTTTGCGTCAAGCGCGAGACGTTTCGACCGATTGTGATCCGCAAATATTTTCCCGCTTGGCACGAAGCGTACGAGCGGGCGAAGCGGTAAAGGGGTGCGGTGCGATGGCGTTTGGCATCCGCCGTCATGAGCTTGAGGCGTGGAAAGAGAAAGTGAAGCGCGGCGAGATCGCCTTTTTGACCCATTATTGGTATGACGAGCGGTTTCCCGATTGTACGACGGTGACGAAAGTCGGCTGCGCCGATATCGCTCAGCTGACCGCTTGGGGGCGGCAATACGGGCTGAAAGAAGAGTGGATCGACCGGCGCGGCGAGTTTCCGCATTTCGACTTGCTCGGCGAGACGCAAAGGCGCGTGTTGCGGCAAGAAGGACGGCTGTTTGAACTCGAACGATTCACGAAACGGGGGAAAAAGAGATGATCGATTTGACCGCTGTGAAGGAAATGGCGAAACATACGTTGATCGATACGCTCGGCATCGAACTGGTCGAGCTTGGCGAAGGCCGCGTCGTTGCGACGATGCCGGTCGACCAGCGCACGCACCAGCCGGCCGGGCTGTTGCATGGCGGCGCCTCGGTCGCGCTCGCTGAAACGGTGGCGAGCATCGGTGCGTATGCGCTTGTCGATCCGCAAACAGAAAACGTCGTTGGGTTGGAAATTAATGCCAACCACGTTCGCGCCGTCCGCAGCGGAACGGTGACGGCGACGGGAACAGTGCTGCACCGCGGCCGGACGACGATGGTGTGGGATATACGCATCACCGACGAACAAGGGCAGCTCGTCTGCGTCTCCCGCTGCACGATCGCCATCATTCGAAAAAGCTAGCGCCAAGGCTAGCTTTTTCCTCGTTTATTGGAGCAGAAATACCGGCTCATCGCCTGTTTCGTCCAAATCGACCGTCAAATCGCGCCCGTCAAAATACCATTGGTCGCTGTCATCGACAAAAAAGGTCACGCCATCAATCGTCGTCTGTGCGGCTGGCTCTCCGGCTGGCTCATCTTTCGCCATGCCGAGCGAAAAGCCTTTTTGCACGGTGCCGCATCCTCCGTAGCGGGCGAAAAAGCGAATCGCATCGCCCGGCTTCAATCCGAGCTCCCGCTTGTACCAGTCAAACGCCTTTTTCGTGATCACAATGTTCATAGCTTCCCCTCCTCACGTTTATTATAAGCGAATAAACACCAGCCGGTAAAACGATGAACATTGGCTGACAATGTCAGCGGCCCCTTTCCACAAAGTGGCGGCCTTTTGCCCTCAGGCGCGCGAGTAAAAAGGGCGATGAAGGCAAACAGTAAAAGCGAGGGAGGTGAGCGGGATGAATAAAAAACGACCATTTGCGCCAAGCTACGAATCCGACGGGGTGATGGGGAAAAACAGCAAAACACATCCGCACCGCTCGGAACGACAACCAACCGGCAAACAAGCGCCCGATTTTTTCAACACAACGCCATCGAGCGAATAACGAAGCGGGAACAACCGCTGTTTTTGATGAATAAAGTAGCTAGTAGGCTTAGCTTTGTCGGAATCGATTGGTTTCACAGTTTCGTTTTTGATGAATAAAGTAGCCAGTAGGCTGCTTTTTTTCATGGCAGCTACTATACAAATAGGCCGGTCCGCGTTATCATTATTTGAGGAACATGTTTTGAAAGGAGTGACGTTTTCGTATATGAGTAGTTCGAGTCTGAACGAACCAGAACCGGAATATAGCGGGGAACGCGGCCTGTTCCTTTTCCCGCCCGCTGCTCATCATACGAAAACGAGCTCCGGACGGAAAGGAAGAGGCGCCGCCTTCCTCGCGGGAAAAGGAGGAAGGATGCCAGATGATGAAAATGTATTTATCCGATGCCAGCGGCAAAATGCGGGAAATCGACCGGATTGAAAACGGCTGCTGGATCAATCTCGTCGCCCCGACGGAGGAAGAAATTCGTTACATCGCCCACCATTTGGACATTCCGATCGATTCGATCAAAGACGCGTTGGACGATGAAGAGCGGTCGCGCATCGAAAAAGAGGATAACCATGTATTGATTATCGTTGACATCCCGATTGTTGCTCACGATGAAGTCGACGGCCCGATGTATGAAACGATTCCAATCGGTATGATTATTACCAATACGTGCTTTATCACCGTTTGTTTGCAGGAGAATCCAATTTTCGAAGAGTTTTCAAAAAACAAAATCAAAAACTTTTACACGTTTATGAAAACGCGGTTTGCCTTGCAAATGCTCTACATGATTTCGACGTATTATTTGCGCTATTTGAAGCAAATCAACCGGCGCACGAGCGAAATCGAAAAAGAGCTACACCAATCGATGAAAAACAAAGAGCTGTTTTCGCTTCTTAGCATGGAAAAAAGCTTGGTGTATTTCATGACGTCGCTCAAAGCAAACAACATCGTCATGGAGCGGCTTTTGCGCCTCAACTATTTGCGCATGTACGAAGATGACCAAGATTTGCTGCAAGATGTCATTATCGAAAACAAGCAGGCGATCGAAATGGCGGAAGTGTACAGCAGCATTTTAAGCGGCATGATGGATGCGTTCGCCTCCGTCATCTCGAACAACTTAAACATCGTGATGAAGTTTTTGACGGCCATTACGATCGTCATTTCGCTGCCGACGATGGTGGCGAGTTTTTACGGCATGAACGTGCCGATCCCGTATCAACACTCTCCGTACGCCTTTTTGATCGCGATGGCGCTCGCCGGTTCGCTGTCGGCAGCAACGGCGTACGTCTTTTGGAAAAAGCGGTATTTTTGACGAACGAGCGGCTTTTCGTTGGTGCAGAGAGGGCGAAAAAGCGGCGCGAGCCTTTTACCGACATCGGGAAACATAAAGCGAGAAGCCGCTTTTCAGACAAATTTTTCAACGAAACAAAACGGTCGAGCGGCATGGCCAAGCATTGGCCGCTATGGAAGCAAAAACGGCTGCCCTGTCATTCGGGCAGCCGTTTTTGTTTGCGGGCCGCGACGCCGCCAGAGAGGATAAATTTCATCGCCTCTTCCGGTGCGATGTCGATGACTTCGACCTGCTCTTTCGGAACGAGAAGGGTAAGCCCGGCGACTTGAAATGTCTGTGGAATATAGACCGCCACATAATCGGCAAGCGGGTCGTGCCAGGCGCCGACATCGTCCATCGTAATAAAGCCGAGGCATTTCCAGCCGCTTTCGGGCACGGTAATGAGCACGACTTGCGAAAACGATCGTTTTTCCCCGACGAACGAAGCGATCGTATCTTTCGCGACCGAATAAACGGTTTTCATCAAAGGGATGTTTTCGAGCAGGCGGCCGGCCAATCGGATGAGGCGGCCGCTTACATATTGCGTCGACAGCCAGCCGCACACCGTGATGAGCGCCACCGTAGCGAGCAGGCCGAGTCCGGGGATATAACGGCCGTCCAAATACGGCCGCACGTACTGGCCGAGCAGCCCGTCCAACATCGCAAACACTTTGTAGCATACATAGACGGCCAACAAAATCGGCACGATCGTCAGCATGCCGTTTACAAAATTTTTCATGAAAAAACGCATCGTTCTCCTCCCTTTCCCTTTCCTTTCTTTCTCTCACCATACCAGTTTTTTTAAAGTTGCACAACCAACAAAAGACGAACATTAATTTCATTTAAAGAAAAAAAGTTCGTTTTTTTATTGACGAATCGCTCAATGTTGCGTATACTTCCGAATGGAACATAGGAAATGGGGGATGGATGATGAACAATCATTATGATGTCATCGTGGTCGGCGCTGGGCCGGCCGGCATTTTCACGTGCTACGAACTGACGCGCAAACTGCTTGGAGCGAACGTGCTCTTGATTGATAAAGGGCATGATATTTATAAGCGCAACTGTCCGATTTTACAGAAAAAAATTGAGAAATGCCCGCCGCCGGCCGGAAAAAAAGATTACGCCGGCTGTGTGCCGGCCTGTTCGATTACGAACGGCTTCGGCGGAGCGGGGGCGTATTCGGACGGCAAATTCAACATCACGAGCGAATTCGGCGGCTGGATGACCGACTATTTGCCAGCTTCGACTGTACTTGAGCTCATCCGCTATGTCGATGAGATCAACTTGAAGCACGGAGCGACGACATCGATCACCGACCCGATGACGGACAAAGTGAAAGAGATCGAGCGGCGCGCCTATGCGGCCGGATTGAAGCTATTGCGCGCCTATGTCCGTCATTTAGGCACCGAACAAAACTTGGAAATTTTAAAAAGCATTTTTGAATATTTGCGCGAGCGGATCGCGATGCGCTTTCAAACGGAAGTGGACGATATCGTGACCGAGCGGACAGAGAGCGGCCACCGGGTCAAGGGAGTCATGTTGAAAAACGGGGAAACGCTGACGGCGGAAAAGGTCGTCATCGCTCCGGGGCGCGACGGTTCGGTTTGGTTGAGCAAAATCTTGCGCAAGCGCCGTTTGCGGATGATCAACAATCAGGTGGACATCGGCGTGCGCGTGGAAACATCGAACATCGTCATGCAAGAAATTAACGAACATCTGTATGAAGGAAAGTTCATTTTCAACACATCGGTCGGAACGCAAGTGCGCACGTTTTGCAGCAACCCGTCCGGACACGTCGTGGTGGAAAATCACTCCGGCATTATGCTCGCCAACGGCCACGCCTACAAAGACCCGAAGCTCGGCAGCAACAATACGAACTTTGCGCTGCTCGTGTCGCACAAATTTTCCGACCCGTTTGACAAGCCGAACGAGTACGCCCATGAAATTTCTCGGCTGGCGAACGCTTTGTCCAACGGCGGCATCATCGTGCAAAAATACGGCGACATCCTCAAAGGAAGGCGCTCGACGGAAAAGCGCATCAAAGAAGGGTTTATCGAACCGACGCTCAAAGAAGCGGTGCCGGGCGATTTAGGCCTCGTTTTGCCGTACAACACGATGAAAAGCTTGATCGAAATGACGGAGGCGCTCAACCACGTCACTCCGGGGCTTGCCTCAGAGCATACGTTATTCTATGGAGTCGAAGCGAAATTTTACTCGGCGCGCCCGAAGCTGAACGACCGTTTTGAAACCGAGATCGCCGGGCTGTATGTCGGCGGCGACGGCGCGGGGATTACGCGCGGTTTGGCACAGGCGAGCGCCTGCGGCGTCTGGATCGCCCGTGACATCGTGGAAAAATTAGGGGAATGAAAAGGGGCTGACCCCATAGCCATCAAGTTAAGAAAACAGGAATAAATCTATGCCTCATTTGACCATCCTTTTGAAGACTTCATCATGTCTTAGAAAGGGTGGTTTTTTTTGAAGACGTCCTTATCTCTCCAAGAGGAATGGCATTGTTTTTTAGAGGGATTACGAAGCGTGTTATCGTGCGAAGAGCTGGAACAGATGGCCCGAGATCATCGATTTATTCAACGAAAGGGGAAGTTGCGCGCCCATGACTTCGTGGCACTTTGCACATTTCTCCAGGAAGAAGGTGGTCAAAAATCATTGGTGCAGCTCTGCAGTGCTCTAGCTCTTAAGCAAAACACCTCTCTGAGTGCGGAAGGGCTCAATCAACGGTTTAACGAAAAAGCAGTGAGTTTCCTCAAAGCGGTGTTCGAAAAACTGCTGATTCATCAGACGCAGGAGGCCCGTCACGTGTGTCAAAGACATTCGCTGTTTCGCCGGATTCGCATTCTCGATTCCACGTCGTTTCAACTGCCTCCTGAGATCCAAGGGATTTACGAGGGATGTGCGGGGCCTGGGGTGAAAATTCAGTTAGAATATGAATGTCTAGAAGGGAAGTTTCTCCATGTGGACGTTGGGGATGCTCGTCATCATGACGCCGCCTACGGAGCGTCCCTTCGATCGACCATTCAAGAAGGAGACCTTTGTTTGAAAGACTTGGGCTATTTTTCTCTTGAGGGATTGCAAGCGATTCATGATGCCGGAGCCTTTTACATTTCGCGGCTCAAACACAATGTAGGGATTTACCAAAAAGAAGGGGATCCATTTCGAAAATGGGAACCAGAGGATTTCCTTGCGATGCTGCAACCCGGAGAAACCATAGAACTGGAAGATGTGTATGTCAGTGGAAAGAAAGTTCATCAACCGCGACTCATTGTGTATCGGCTGACCGAAAAACAGGAACAACAGAAGGAAGGACAATGGAAACAGAAGGCCAAACAAAAAGGGGCCGCGTACGTGACGCGACGTCCCCACCCAATATATGTATATATCACCAATATTCCAGCGATT
>NZ_JPYA01000134.1 GCF_000750005.1 Geobacillus icigianus
ACGAGGCATCATTATAAGGCTCTGTTTGGGGTCTTATTTTTTTATGCAAAAAAAAATAATAAAAACGACAGTATAGCATTCGTGGATCGAGTGTCTATGCTGTCTTTTTTGTTTAACTGATAAAAATAAAACAGTCCGTTGAGTAGACAAGCTATCGATTTTAAGAGATGGGATTAGAAAAAAGTAATAATCAGTAGAAATAGTTAGTTTTAAACGAATGGGTTTTTAGAGCAGGGAAATAAAGTTTTAGGTTTCATCCAGAAGGGTGGTGAGCCTTAGCATGATAAAGGTAATTTCGAGGAGTGGTGATGTTGAGTAAAGAGCAGGTTGCGTATTTAAGAGAAGAATATCTGAAAGTTATAGGCAGACTAGAGTATCTATTAAAAATAGGGGTAAATCGAGGTATTTATGAGCCTTATAGTCTTACGGGGCTAAAGAATCAAATAAAAGCATTAAGAACTGAACAGGACATTGTAAATTTCAAGAAGAGCGAATACTATCAAGAATTATGTGATTTGTTGGTGTTATGTGGTTCTGTATGTTGTCGTTTTTTAATCCCTCCTGATTCGTTATTACAGACATACTTCTGTCACCAATGTCCAATATTTGAGTTTGAGGAGCGGCTTTATAAAACTGAATGAGGTGATTAGAGATGGTTTATATTAAGAGACCTGATCATTTACTAGTGGCAGTTGTATTTGATAAATACAGCAAGTTGCATGTCAAAACGTTAATAGGTACGTATGGAGAATTTTTACCGAGAGTAGACTTGTCAAATAGGTCACAAAAGGAACGTGTTTTTATAGATACAGATAGTCATTTGATAATTTGTTTAAATAATTGTGTAAAGCGGAAATCGGATTTACACAAAGTGTTGGATTCAATAAGGATACGTGGTTATAATATGAATATTTATCAGGTGCTAAAGGATGCTCATTATGCATTAGAGTTTTACACAAAAACAGATGTTTATAATCAGCCGGTCTATAAAGGACCGAGTAGTGTAAAACGGGATGCC
>NZ_JPYA01000135.1 GCF_000750005.1 Geobacillus icigianus
TTTTCGGATCTCCTCCTCTGATGCGCCTCCGAAAAAATCCCTTTCCTCTCCATACTCTTCGACCATTTTTTTTATTTTCTCATTCATCACATTTTTCCTCCCTTCTAATCTTCATTTGCACGCATTTTCCAATAGTTGCTTCTAAAATTATTATATTGTTTTTCAAGCAACGGATCATTTCTAAAGCTATTTCCGTCCTCTACCAAGCCGTGTAATTCTCTGCTGAACTTATCATGTATAGATTCAGCAATCTCAACCATTCCCCTAGGCTCTTTTTGAATCAGATGATGAAGTTCAATTTTACTTTCTTTTCCGTCTTTAACAACATAAGGAGATTTCCCCTTCGCCATCAGTTCTTTATTAGTCAACCCGACTGCTGCAGGATCTTTCGGCACATAATTTTTATCAATCTCTATTTGGTAAACTCTTCTTGACACATCTACTTCCTTACCCGCAACTTTAACTGTTCCTTTTACTTCTACAACAGAATATTTATCAGGTAACCAATCCAATTGGATTTTTTCTGAAGATAGCTTAGTAGCTTTTAGTCTCGTAGTTACTTTCCTCTTCGTTGTACTACTAATTATCCCTTTTCCAATTGCTTCCCCTTCAACTCTCTTGATCATATGGAAAGTAGCATCTTTAACTTCATTCTTGGACCCACTCATCCACACCCGAGACGCCGGGCCTACTCCGGCATATGCCGGCTGCCAAGAAACGGAGGCAATGCTTTCGACGAATTCATCCCACTGCTTCTTAAACAGGCGGGCGGTTTCCGTCAACGGCGCTTTGACGACTTGATGGTAGATTGTTTGGAAGAACCCTTTTATTTTATCACCGTGCACGACATGTTTCACTTTCGACAAGGTGGAAGCGGTGTCGAGCGCCTTCGCTCCCTTGATCGCTGCTTTTCCGGCTATGCCGGCGCCTTTGGCCGGTGGAACAACCGACAATAGCAACATCCCGCCTGCCAGCAGCCGATCTCCCGCTGACAGGCGCTCCCCAGTGACCGGATCGTACTCGCCGAATAGTCGTTGCACGTCGTACCATCCGAGAAACTCCAACCCCAATTCCTTCATATTGTCGGCGAGCGTTTGGTCCGCTTGGCGCATCGCGGCGGCGGTGCGATACAGAAGTTCTTCGGCTTCGTTCAGTTTGTCTTCATAACGCTTCAGCCAATGAACGAGTTCATCCCTCAGCTCTTCGATCGCGGGTGTGCTGACGCCCGGGAGATTCATCACAAGGGAGGAGAGCTCCCACGATAACGTCGTCCGTGCCCGTTGGCACGCATCTTCCGCTTTGGGAATATGTCCGGCGACCGTTTCCAACTCATCCGGTTTCAACCAAATCATGTGATCACAACTCCTCTATCATTCGACGAAGACGGGCGATTTCCCTGCTGATTTCATCGACCCATTCATCCGCCGTCGCCTCAATCTGCGCCTCGATTTGCTTTAAATCGGCATAGACCCACTCATCCGCTTCCCGCGCCTCCCCTTGCCAGTACGGAATAGATTCATCGTTGGCGCGATGAAAGCTGCGAATGCCACCTTGAAATTCTTCCATCGCTTCATGCACTTGCCCTTGGTAAGACCGTAAAATGGAGATCGCTGTTTCGTATGCTCTCCTCCCTCTATAAATATTGATGTATCAAGGCTTTGTGGCCTCTCAGGGGTGTCAAAAAAATATTTTTCGACAAAATCCATTACATCCTTTTTCAGTTTTGTGGATATCTTACAGACCTAGGGTGCGCTTCGCGGCCACTGCTGGGTATTTTTTACTGTAGTGGGGAGAAGCGTATTCGATGCACCCTTGGATCTCTGCATCGCTGATGAGGACGAACCCTCCCATGTCTCCGGGCGTCTTCGCGCCAACATTCCCTCGTTCGGTCTCTTCATCAGGCAGAGGCCAGCTAAGCTCCTTAAGGGACTCAAGGTCGAATGGATGATATCGCGCCAGCTTCTCCGGTGTCATCCTGTTGTCAAGAGAATTCCGTTTTACGCGAGAAGACAGGCACTAGGCGGCCCGGACTTGAACATGGGCGAAGACATCTTGCCTCATTCGTTCTCCATCAAACGCTTGCTTCTTCGTGCAGATGGTCAACAACACCTTGAGCAGTTTGCCGCACAACACCACGATCGATTGTTTTTTGGACAGCGGATTCACCGCTCGGGTCGTGTAATCATTATGCAACTCGCGAAACGCCTCATTATGGCGGATCAGGGGGATCATCGTCCGAAACAGAACCGAACGCAGCCGTTTTCGTCCTCGTTTCGAGATCCGTTTTTGCCCTTTGTGCTGGCCGGAGGAGTTCTCCTTGAGCGTCAGGCCCGCGAATTTGATCAGTTGCCGCGGGTCCCGGTAGTGGGCAAAGCTCCCGATCTCGGCCAACAGGTCAACGATCGTGGCATCTCCTAGGCCATCCACCGTTTTCAACCACTGATATTCCACGGTCGTTTGCGCCAATGCCGTCAGTTCCGCATCCAGTGCGGCGATTTCCTCCTCCAATTGGCGATATCGGCGGACGAGCGCGGCGATCTCCAAACGGGCCATCTGCTGTCCTTCCGTCACGCCAATGGAATGGCTCGCGGCCTCAAGCAGCTTCCGGATTTTCGGTTTCTGGGGCGCTTTCAGCCCTTCACGTTGCCGGTAGATCTCCACAAGCTCCTCCACGGTGCGGCCGGTGATCTCCTCCGGAAACGGGGTGAGTTCCAGCACGGCCAGCGCCATTTTCCCAAAGCTGGAGAAGACGGCGGAGAACTCAGGAAAATACCGGTCGGTCCAACGGATCATCGCGTTGCGCACGGCTGTATGCTCTTTCATGAACTTCTCCCGCAGTGTGCTCCCCACGCGTAAATCCGCTTCGATGTCGCGAAGGAGCCGAGGGAAGCTAAACCGCCCGTCTTTCGCCAGTCTGGCAATGACCCGTGCGTCTTTGGCATCGTGTTTCGTCGGCAGATTGTCATCGAGCTCTTTCGATCGGCGCACATGCGCAGGATTGACCATGACCAACGGGATCCCTTTTTCCTCAAGGAAATAGGCCAGGTTCAACCAGTAGTGCCCGGTCGGCTCGATCGCCACGATGACCTTGGTTTTCCCAAACTCGTTCATCGCTTGTCGAATGCGCTGATCCAGCTGCTCAAAGCCTGATTTCGACTGGATGACGGGAAACGATGTCTGGAGCACGCGTCCCCGGGCATCGACGAAGCAGGCGTAGTGCTTTCGTTTGGCGATGTCCATCCCTACCACGAGTGTTTCATCCGTGACTTGATCGATCTTGTGATTTTGTGTACAATTCATCTGAAGTCCTCCTTGGCATGAATTCAGGGTCCATTGGTTGGTTGACACCCCTGCATCATACCAAGAGGGCTTTTTTTGTTCAAGTCCTCGGAAAAGCTTCTAACAGGAATGCTCTTTACTTGTATACTCAATATCTGGTTTTAGTACCTTTTTACGACCATCTTTAGTGTAATGATCTCCATAACTCACTTTAGTAGGAACTTTTGGCGTCCCCTTGGCACCCTTCTCAACCATTTCCCCCTCAACTTTCTTGATCATGTTGAGGGACGCATCTTTCACTTCGTTCATCCACACCCGAGGCGCTGGCCCCCCCCCCCCCG
>NZ_JPYA01000136.1 GCF_000750005.1 Geobacillus icigianus
GCAAACCTAATCCGTTTGTTGAGTTTGAAAATGCGTTTGGTTATCTGCCACCACCAACGTTATTGGATGAGTTTAATTATTGGATTGATAAAAGTCAATTTATTGAACCAGAAGCGATCATTTGTGAGGTAATCAAAAGAGCACGATTACAGTTACCTAGAAATCCATCAAGTTATGTTTCTAAGATTCTAAAAGATCTTCACAATTTAGGCTTATTCACCTTAGATGCCGTGAAGGAGTACAATCAGAAGTTCGATCAGAAAACAAAACAGAGAACAGGAAAAACAAAAGTGGTGGTAACAGAAAAACATGGTCGTGATATACCAGATGATTTTGTATTCGATATTAACGCAGGAGAGGATTGGCCATGATCGCAGAAAAGGCTTTGCTTGGTACGTTTCTAAAGCACAACTACTTACTGAAAGATACAACACTAAAGCCTGAACAGCTGGAGGAAATCCGTCATCAGAAGCTTCTTAAGATCATGCTGCAGCTCGCGAGAAAAGGGAAGCCCGTCGATGTTGTTACCTTATCGACGGCTCCCGAGTTAGAGCAACTTGGCGGCATCTCATACATTAACGAACTTGCTTCCTTTGCCGATGCCGAAAAAATTGAAGAATACGAGGAACTTGTTTTAGAAGCTTGGAAGGAACGGGAGAAAAACAATATTCTAACGCGAGCAATCCAAGAAGGATGGGAGATCGGGAAAGTCATCACATCGCTAGACGCGATCAACGAATCAAAGATGGACGATCATGCATCAATCACCGATATTCTTGCAGATATGTATGAAGCACCTTGGCGACCAGAGGAAAAGAAGCGTGGAGTGCCGACAGGTATTGTCCAACTTGACAGAACAACAAATGGATTCCAGGACGGAGAAGTGACTGTGATTGCAGCGCGGCCGTCGATGGGAAAAACGGATGTCATGATTCATCTAGCCAAACAGGCAGGATGGCAAGGACATCTACCCATTATCTTTTCGCTTGAAATGCCGAGCAGAAGCATCACGGACCGTCTGATTGCTTCTACGGGCCGATTCAATCGCATGAAGATGCGGAACCTTTATAAGGGTCTGACCGATGAACAGAAAAAAATGTGGCCGACCATTATTGGAAGAGTGGCGGACACTAACATTCAGATTTTTGACGGTGCCGGCCAAACCATCATGGAAATGAGAGCAAAAACAAGGAAAATGGTTCATAGTTTTCCAGGAAAAAAGCCTGTGATATTCATAGATTATTTGACTTTGATACGTCCAGCGAATTCTTACGGCGGCAGCGCGCATTTGCAAGTGACAGAAATATCAAAAAGCCTGAAAGCAATGGCAAAGGAATTCAATTGTCCGGTCATCACATTAGCGCAGCTGAATCGTTCAGTTGAACAACGAGCGGACAAGCGCCCGGTGATGTCCGATATTCGTGAATCAGGAAGCGTGGAACAAGACGCAGATCTCATCATCTTCCTATATCGCGAGAAGTACTACAACAAGGAAACGGACGACGACACACTAGAGCTTATCATCGCTAAAAACCGAAACGGCCCGGTTGGAACGGTTCGCGTTAAATACAACGAGCACACAGGAGAGATTATCGATGATTACGGTCAGAGAGCTGTATGAGGAGAGCATCCGATACGAGGAAAAGACACTAGCCCACTACATACTGCATTTGCTCCAGGAAGGGAAAGTGACCCTCGATGATGATGCTGACTCACTCGATTTTACAAAGGCCGATCATCAAAAAGTTGCACAGATGATTGAGCAAAATCAGCTTGGATTCAGTGATATAAAAATTTTCTCTCTCAAGTATGAGGAAGAACTTTTTGCATTCGTATTCGCGGTGAATGAAGAAGAAGCCATTCAGTTCTTCAGAAACACGTTTAAACGACACCCTTATAACTGTCATCAACAATTGATGGATTTCCCAATGACGCGAGGGCGTGAAACAGTCACGTTCCGCGACATAAAAAAGGAACACGAAAAATTCCCGGCGCTCGCTGGGGTTTACGAGAGGGGGAGATATAAATGGGCATCCTCTACGAAAAAGTTCAGCTCACACAGGAGATCAAAAAGCAGATAATCATTCGCCAACTGTTAGACATGGGAATCACGGAACATCAAGGTCAATCCATCTATGACTTGGACTACTACGCGTTGCGAAGGTTGCTTGTGACGAAGAAGCTATGATATACGCTCATTTTCGCCCGTACGGCGTTTTTCTTGCAGATGATCCATTTAGCGAGGTGAAAACAAGTGAATCTTTTAGAACATTACATTCAAGAAGTAATCAGCGTTGAACCGTATGAAGAAGATTGGACAAAAGAATTCGAAGAGAAGTTTTTGAAAATCAAAGTAATCACGAATTGTTACGGATGCGTCAAAGAACATGAAACGATTGAAACGGAAAAAGAGTGGGAAGAAGCGAAAGAGCGTGGTTATTTCATGTGGTGAACCGAATCTTAAAACCTAACACGCTCGTAAACCGCGTATTTTGGCTCATATGGCGTTTTTCTTGCAAGGGTAATAGGAAAGTACCGCAAAACCAGAAAAACGCCGTACAGGGCAAAATAAAGCGCCTAGCGAGGTGATGGGAATGGATGTGTGTCATCACAGCAGAATCAGATGTTGGGAGTGCGCGCGTGTGCAGGAGCTGGATGAGCGTGTGCAAGAGCTAGAGCAGGCGATCCGAGAGGCGCTGAACAGAATGAAGCAGGGCGGCCCAGGAACGCGGACACAAGTACAAGTGATGCTAGAGCGAGCATTGGGGGGAACCGAATGAAACAAACAAGAATTGTAGAGTACGAGAACATGCCTGTTCGATACCACCCGGATCTATGCCCGGTATGCAAACATTTTACAGGGGAGACTTGCCGTATCCATGTATCGAACGTGGAAAGACGGACAACAATCACCCAGACATACTGCATCAGGAAAATTGATTTTAAATTTCCGTATAAAAGCAAAAAACGGTGCCAGCTGCAAGAGCAATATGCTCAACCATTTTACGTGCAAAGGTTGGATGAGGAATGAGTATGATCAAGTTCATTGTGTATGGCGAGCCCGTGGCGCAGGGACGGCCAAGGGCGACGACGGTGAATGGCCGCGTTCGGATGTATGATCCCAAGAAATCACGAGATTTCAAGCATTATTTGAAATTGGCTGCATCGAAACATCGGCCGGAACAATTGATTGAGGGACCGATTTCCCTTGAGGTTAAGGTGTACAAACCTATTTTGAAGAGCTTTAGCAAAAAGAAAAAAGCCGCAGCCGAAGCCGGCCAGCTAAGGCCAACAACCAAACCGGATGTCGACAACTACGTCAAAGGAGTCAAAGACGCGCTCAAAAACGTCATTTGGAAAGACGACAGCCAAGTGGTGGACTTACATATTTCCAAATGGTACAGCGAGACGCCGAGAGTGGAAATCACAATCATGCCGATAGATGAGAAGTGAGGTGAACGGGATGCCGGCCATCACGAGGGTTTCGCCGTATCGTTCAGGCCGCCTCGTTTTGGCAACCGCCCGCACAATATTGATATGACAGTGCGGACGTATCAGCTGACACCGGAACAACTTGAGCGATATAAAAACGGCGAAAAGCTTGAAGATATTTTGAAGGGAGAGGATACGATGGAACAACAAAAGCCAAAAGTGATCGCATACACGAAGTATGAGGAAGTTGTGGCGGAACGGGATGAGCTGAAGAAGCAACTGGAGAAATTAAAAGCGAATATTGGGGCAGATGGCGACAAGTGTGAACAGTTGAAACGGGAAGCAGATCACCGGAAAGAGCTTTTTGAAGAGGCAATGACAGAAAACGAACGGCTGCATAAAGAA
Source organism: Geobacillus icigianus (assembly GCF_000750005.1). Taxonomy (GTDB): domain Bacteria; phylum Bacillota; class Bacilli; order Bacillales; family Anoxybacillaceae; genus Geobacillus; species Geobacillus icigianus. Next base: position 3,838 of record NZ_JPYA01000136.1, read on the forward strand.
ATCCTTGCCCTCGAAAATGAAATACAAAGACTGAAAGAGCTAGTCAACGAGCTGCGCGAACGGAAAGATAGGAGCGAAGAAGGCTGGGCAGATGCGACGCGAGAGCTCCGAGCACTGAGACTATACGCTCTCCAAAAACTACAAAAGGATGTATACGAGTCATGAGCAAGCGTAAGCGCCGGCTGAGATGGTATCTGCTGTATCGACGTGAGGATGGACAAGCTGTCTATCGATATGAACCACTGAAAAGATACGAGCTTGATAGCCGCATCCGAAAAGGTTGGAAGGTAGTGATGTGAGGTGGGGAAAACACTACGCAAAATCAAACGTGAGAGGGAGAAAACAACTTCTCCCTTTCGTCCAGAAATCATGGCGGCATGGAATCGAGGATTTGAAGCAGGAGCCAAACGGCAAAACGAATTAGACACGCAATTGATGCTGGAGTGGCTTGGGAAGTTGGAAGAAATACCGGGGATCGGTGGAAAGACAGCGTGGAAAATTCGTGAACATTTTTTGGAGTTTATGAGGGAAAGGAGGGAACCGAATGATCTATATTTTGCGCCATCCGAAAACACACAATGAAATTCGAACGAAACGAAGATGGAAAGTCAAACAGTATCAGCTGCAAGGGTACAAGCTTGTGAATCAGTATGATCCGAAAGAAACGCAGAACTGCAAGGCATAAGCTCCGGGTCTAAATAAAAAAGACCGGACTTTTCCCGGCCGATGGGAGCTTAGGACTTTGCGGTTGTACCCGCTGCAGAAACCAATTAAGTAAAGGTGGTATCTATGGACGTTATTAAGTTTTATGACGCTTGTTGTAGCAAGTGTGGAAATTGGTATACTTCCGATTTCAAAGCGCCCCGCGGAAAAACAAAGAAAGAAGCTATTGCAGAGATGAAGGCAAACGGATGGGGAGTTGTCGGCGGAAAAACCTATTGCCATAAATGCCATTAAAAAAGCCAGGACTTCTCCCGGCGCATCAGAAAGAAGAGGGACAACCATATTATACCACGGGAGGAGTCCGATGGAGGAGCTTTTGAAACAATATAGGGAATCGTTACGATCGGCAAAGAAACTCCTAGAAAGGGCATCGGATGAAGACAAAAAGATAATTAGAGGAATGATTTCGGACCTTGAATTTGCGATAGAGTGGATGGAAACTAGCAGGATGCTAGGAAACAGAAGAGGCATTGAACGAAGAGCTGCATATCAACGTGAAAAGCCGTTCGACCCATTACTTATGCAAAAATATTTCCGTTCCAGTGACCCAGTCTATGAATGGGACGATCATGAAAAGGAAAGCGTCATTACAAATTGGGATCGAGAGAGAATCGAAGATGCCTTATCGGTATTGACTGAACGCGAAAAAGAAGTGTATCTGATGTCACGCGGATACGGCCTCACCTATAGCGAAATCGCCAATTACCTTTGTATATCATCCAGTAGCGTTCAAACCATGATTGAACGAGCTGAAAAGAAAATAAAAAGACGTATAAACGAAAGCCTCTTCTGCCTTTGCGGGTGAAGAGGACTATTTCATTTTTTGATAGATAATAAGGCTGTAGCATTGTAAAATAAGATTGGAAAAGTTCGGATAAGGGGAGATGATGGGAATGGAAGAGTTAGCAAAACACATTCCTAACATTCCGATAGATAGGGGGTATTGGTTTGTAAGGACGAATTCAGGAGAGTATTATGACCATTTTGTTCATGATGGATTCATAGGTATCGGATGGAACCAAATTGAGTTGAAACACTTACACGATCACCGTCCATTAGAAGATATTGTTCGGGCAAAATACAAGAACGAAAACAGGCCCAAGTATGTAGCCAATCAGATTAAGGCGTTTTGTCATGACATCAAGAAGGGCGATGTTGTGTTAATTCCTTCTAATAAATCAGCTTATATACACTTTGGAATTATACAAGACGAAACGCCTTACGAGGAAAATATCCCCATTGAGATTGAAGATATGGACGAACATTCGGAGTGGTTCTTTGAGTATGAAGGAGTTTGCCCTTATCGCAAACGAAGAAAAGTAAAATGGATTAAGGTTGTAAGAAGAGATCATTTAGACCCGCAGTTATACAGGCTTATTTATTCTCAGCATACTATTTCCAAAGCGGATGGATATGCCGAGTATATTGATAAAGCGTTATTTGACTTTTATATCAAGGGAGACAAGTGTCATTTTATTCTACATGTGCGCAAGAAAGACCACATCAAAGCTCATCACTTCATATCTTTCATGTCTGATTTGTTCGCGTTGGCTGATAGTCATTCTGACGATGAAATTGATATTAAAATCAATGTCCAGTCTCCCGGAGCCATCGAATTAATAGGGTATATTCCTGCTATCATCATGATAGCAGTAGCACTCGTTGGGGTGATCGGCGGGCGAGTAAAGTTTTTCGGCATAGAATTCGATACACCGGGGATTGTGGGAAGGTTGCTGGAGTGGCAAAAACTAAAGCAGCAAGGTCAAACTCAAGAGGGAGTTAACGAGCCAAACGATGAACAAAAAGAACGTTTGATTATGAATGCAGAAAATCTTGAAATTCAATTACCCGGACAATTGCAAAAATCATTACAAGCATACGTTGAATCTCTGAGTAAACAAACTTCTCTACCAGTAGAAGCGAAAGATGAAAAAAAGGAAGAATAAGCTTCATTCTTCCTTCTCCTTATAACGGTTTTCGATTTTAAAGAAACTTTTCACTGTCAATATTGCGAACACGAGAGAGACAAGTTCTCTAATATAAAAAACACCTACGGTACGGTTTCCAAATACGTCCAGTTTCAATAGGGTGAGGTCGTACAACAAGAAGAAAAAGGCAATAAGAAGTACAGACATATTCACTTGAGAAAGAATGCCAATGATTTTCTTCATGTCACCTCGCCCCCTTTTTTAATCATATTCAACAACAACAGAAATGTTTCCTTATGACTTAATAATATCATTTTTACTTTTGTCAAAGCAAAACTTATTTATAACACTGTATTTTTGTCGTGTGAATGCCACTAATAAGTGAAAAGTGGCAAGCCGAACCTCTTTCCATTGGCGTCACCCGATCGGGTGGCGTTTTTTATTTGAGCGAGGTGATGCACGTGTATAAGTTGCGCGAGGCATTGGGTGATAAAGACAAACAAAAGTTAAACCGCATGAAGAAAGACAGGATGACCTGGCGCGATTGGCTCGATGTGATGGGTGTGAACCGACCGACGTACAAGCGACATCGAGGAGCGGTGAAGAGGAAATGAAGTTTGAAAATCCGAGATCGATACCATCGTTTTAGCGATGGTGGATCATACTACAGGTTCGTTAATGATTTCGGCGCTGTAGCCAGTCAAACACTTTGCTGTTATACGTGACAAGTGATGTCGATATTTGACGAAAGAATGATGTAGGAAAAACTCTCCTTTTGTCGTATTGGGTAGGCGGAAGGAGGGCGTTATATGGATGATAATTTTAAAAAAATATCACAATCACAACAGAACATTAAAAAAGTGTTTGAGGATTTAAATTTGAGCGACCGGTTAAAATTTACTTACCCAGAATCATTAACAAATTATCAAATCAGCGATCAATTTAATGCAACGGTAAATCGTATGAGGGAGATACAACAACGGCTTGCAGAACAAAAGGAGCGTGAAAAACAAGAAGAACTCGAGTACAGAAAAGCCGTATTAAGTGCTTTACAAGGAATAGAAAAAAACACGGCTTTTCTTTCAGAAGTTACGCTTTTATTACAAAAGAATATTGAAAATCAAGATGAACTATTTCAATTACTTGTAGAA
>NZ_JPYA01000137.1 GCF_000750005.1 Geobacillus icigianus
TAAAAAATTCTTCTAAACATACTATACAAGGAGTGATATCATTGAAAATTGAATTGATTAATGTATCAAAAATTTATAAAAATGACGTAAAAGCCGTCTCCGATGTTAATGTAACTATAGAATCTGGTGAGTTTTTTGTTCTACTAGGTCCTTCGGGATGTGGAAAAAGCACGTTGCTAAGGATGATTGCTGGACTAGAGGATATTACTGAAGGAATTTTGAAAATGGACGGTATGGTCGCTAATAACCTAGATCCGAGTGAGAGAAATTTATCAATGGTATTCCAAAATTATGCGTTATATCCTCATCTTACTGTAGAAGAAAATATTTTGTTTGGGTTGTACAAAAAAAAGAATATGAGTAAGACAGAAAAAATAAAAAAATGCAAAGATGTTGCAGAGATGATGGGACTCGAACAGTATTTAAAACGAAAACCTAGGGAATTATCAGGGGGACAGAGACAAAGAGTAGCATTAGCTAGGGCCGTTGTTTCAGAGGATCCAGTGTGTTTAATGGATGAGCCATTGTCTAATTTAGACGCTAAGCTCAGAACCAATATGCGTAAAGAAATAAAGCAGCTACAAAAAAGATTAGGAATTACAATGATATACGTAACTCATGATCAAGTAGAGGCTATGACTATGGGAGATAAAATCATGGTTTTAAGAAATGGACGTGTTCAGCAAATAGGTAAACCATTAGAAATCTATAACGCTCCTTCTAACACGTTTGTTGCGTCATTTATCGGTGCACCTCCAATGAATTTAATACCGGGATGTATAGAGAACGGAGAAATTATCTTAGATGGGGGGCATCGTCTAGGATCATTACGATTCCAACAAAAGCGTAGTATCCAAGAGATAATTGTTGGGATTCGTCCAGAGCATCTAAATATAACTGATGTAAATAATCGACGTTCGATTAATTTTAATTTTTCTGTTAAATATAAAGAGATTTTAGGGACCGAAACAATTATCACAGTGGAGCTAGGAAGGCAAGAGATGTTTATTAGATGTAATGGTCAGGTAGATATCCCCATTGGAAAGGAGGTAGGCATAAGTGTTGAGACTGATAAGATCTGCATTTTTGATAAAGAGACAGGAATGTTGATAAATCAGTTATCGGATAATTTAAATGATGTGAAAATGATATCAAGTTGATGAAGAGGGGAGACAGTATGAATAAGCTAAAGAATTTTATATCAACGATGGGGCGTATGTTGTATGTAGTTCCTTCTCTTTTATTGTTCTCTGTATTTGTTTTCTATCCAATGATTCGTACTACTTACTTAAGTATGCACACAACCAATTTTCAAGGTGTACCAACCAAATATGTAGGTTTTGAGAATTTTCTATATTTATTGGAAGATCAAAACTTTCATGAAAGCATGAAGGCCACATTCTTGTTCGTTTTATATACGGTTCCTCCTACTGTTGTAATTTCTCTATTTTTGGCTCTTTTAGCAAATGAAAAATTAAAAGGGATACAATTATTTCGGACGTTTTTTTCATCAACATTAGGTATGAGTGTGGCAGCTTCCTCTGTAATTTGGATGTTTATGTACAATCCTTCGATAGGGATTATTAATAAACTTTTGGTTGCTTTTGGTGGCCACGAACGACAATGGTTATTGGACCCTAATACAGCTTTAGTGGCAGTAGCGATTGCTACGGTATGGATGAATATCGGATTTGCCTTTTTGATTTTGTTAGGTGGTCTGCAAAATATTGATACTACACTCTATGAGAATGCTAAAATCGTTGGGGTTAGTAAAATATACCAATTAAGAAAAATTACATTACCATTATTGTCACCAACATTGTTTTTTATTGTAACTGTTTCTCTAATTCAAGCATTCCAGACATTTGGACAAATTGATATTCTAACAAAAGGGGGGCCTGTTA
>NZ_JPYA01000138.1 GCF_000750005.1 Geobacillus icigianus
CCTGAATGCGTCAAGACGTCTTGATCACCGCCATCCATTCAGCGCCCTTTTGCCTCCATCAAAACAACAGGCGCCCCCTCCGTTAGGGACGCCTGTTTCTGTTATTTTTTCAAATTGTAAAACGAACGAATGCCTTGGTAAATGGCCGTGTGGCCGAGTTCGTCCTCAATGCGAAGCAATTGGTTGTATTTTGCGACGCGGTCCGTGCGCGACGGCGCTCCGGTTTTGATTTGACCGGCGTTCGTCGCCACCGCGATGTCGGCGATCGTGCTGTCTTCCGTTTCGCCGGAACGGTGCGAGATGACCGCCGTGTAGCCGGCGCGTTTCGCCATTTCGATGGCATCGAACGTTTCCGTCAGCGTGCCGATTTGGTTGACTTTAATCAAGATCGAGTTGCCGACGCCTTTTTCAATACCTTCGGCCAATTTTTTCGTGTTCGTCACGAACAAATCGTCGCCGACGAGCTGCACTTTGCGGCCGAGCCGCTCGGTGAGCAGTTTATGGCCTTCCCAGTCGTTTTCATCGAGTCCGTCTTCGATCGAGATGATCGGATATTTCGAGACGAGCTCTTCATACCAAGCGACCATTTCTTCCGACGTTTTGACGACGCCTTCGCCTTCGAGGTGGTATTTGCCGTCTTCTTTGTTGTACAGCTCGGACGATGCGACGTCCATCGCGAGCATCACTTGTTCGCCCGGTTTGTAGCCGGCTTTTTCGATCGCTTCGATGATCGTTTGCAGCGCTTCTTCGTTCGATTTCAAGTTCGGGGCAAATCCGCCTTCGTCACCGACAGCCGTGTTGTAGCCTTTCGCTTTTAGCACCGCTTTTAAGCTGTGGAAAATTTCCGCCCCCATGCGCAGCGCTTCGCGGAAGCTTTCCGCGCCGACCGGCATGATCATGAATTCTTGAATATCAACGTTGTTGTCCGCATGCGCGCCGCCGTTTAAAATGTTCATCATCGGCACCGGCAGCGTTTTGGCGTTAAAACCACCCAAGTATTGGTACAGCGGCAGGCCGAGTTCGTCCGCTGCCGCGCGGGCGACGGCGAGCGACACGCCTAAAATGGCGTTCGCGCCAAGTTTCCCTTTGTTTTCCGTGCCGTCAAGTTCAATCAACGCGCGGTCGATCGCCACTTGGTCGGTGACTTCTAAGCCGATGATCTCCGGTGCGATCACTTCGTTGACGTTCTCCACCGCTTTTAATACCCCTTTGCCGAGGTAACGGTTTTTGTCGCCGTCACGCAGTTCAACGGCTTCATATTCCCCGGTTGAGGCGCCGCTTGGCACGAGCGCGCGGCCGAAGCCGCCGTCTTCCGTGTATACTTCTACTTCTACGGTTGGGTTGCCGCGCGAGTCGAGCACTTCACGCGCATACACATCAATAATCGCAGACATATCGACACTCTCCTTTTCGATGTTGGTTATTTCAAGATTAACGTGTTTCCGGTCATTTCTTTCGGCTGCGGCAAGCCAAGCAAATCGAGCATCGTCGGCGCCAAGTCGCCTAAAATGCCGTCTTTGCGCAGCTCGATGCCATGTTTAGTGACAATCACCGGCACCGGATTCGTCGTGTGGGCCGTTTGCGGCTTGCCATCTGGCGTCAGCACTTCATCCGCATTGCCGTGGTCGGCGGTGATGATCGCGATGCCGCCTTTGGCCAAAATGGCATCGACCACTTTGCCAAGGCACTCATCAACGGCTTCCACCGCTTTGATCGTCGGTTCGAGTTTGCCCGAATGGCCGACCATATCCGGGTTGGCGTAGTTCAAGATGATCGCATCGTACTTATCAGCCGCAATCTCTTTCAGCAGCGCGTCCGTCACTTCATAGGCGCTCATTTCCGGCTTTAGGTCGTACGTTGCCACTTTCGGCGAGTTGATCAAAATCCGATCTTCGCCCGGAAACTTCTCTTCGCGGCCGCCGCTCATGAAAAACGTCACGTGCGGATATTTTTCCGTCTCGGCGATGCGCAATTGGCGCAAGCCGTGCTGCGACAACACTTCGCCAAGCGTGTTGTCAAGGTTCGTCGGCTTGAACGCCACGTACCCTTTCACCGTTTCACTGAAATGCGTCAAGCAGACAAAGAACAGATGCTTCGGATGCTTTGGCCCCCGGTCAAACTCGCGAAAATCTTCGTTCGTGAACGTGTTCGAAATTTGGATCGCCCGGTCGGGGCGGAAATTATAGAAGATGATCGCGTCGTTGTCTTGAATCGTCGCCACCGGCTGGCCGTCTTCACGGACGATGACCGACGGCAGGACGAATTCGTCGTAAATGCCGTGCTTATAGGAGTCTTCAATGCATTCAAGCGGATCGCGGTACGTCGGGCCTTCCCCGTACACCATGGCCCGATACGCCTTCTCGACGCGGTCCCACCGCTTGTCGCGGTCCATCGAGTAATAGCGGCCCGATAACGTTGCGATTTCGCCGACGCCGTATTCCTTGATTTTTTCCTGCAGCTCTTTGATGTATTGCGGCGCCGTTTGCGGGCCGACGTCACGGCCGTCCAAAAAGCCGTGGATGTACACGCGCTTCACGCCTTCTTTCGCCGCTAGGCGCAAAAGGGCGTACAAATGATGAATATGGCTGTGCACCCCGCCGTCGGAAAGCAAGCCGAACAAATGCAAGCTCGTCCCATGCTGCTTTACATGGTTCATGGCCGCCAAAAACGTTTCATTGCGGTCAAACTCGCCTTCGCGAATGGCGATATTCACGCGCGTCAAGCTTTGGTAGACAATGCGGCCGGCGCCGATGTTCAAATGTCCGACTTCTGAGTTGCCCATTTGCCCTTCCGGCAGCCCGACCGCCTCGCCGCACGCTTTCAATGTCGCGTGCGGATACTCGTTCCAATAGCGGTCAAAGTTCGGCTTCTTCGCTTGGGCGACCGCATTGCCGTACGTTTCCTCGCGCAGCGCAAACCCGTCCAAAATGATGAGGGCAACCGGTTTTTTACTCATGGCGCCCCACCTCCACCAATTGCAGGAACGAAGCCGGCTCGAGGCTTGCGCCGCCGACTAAGGCGCCGTCAATATGCTCTTGCGCCAAAAAATCGCGGATGTTGTCCGGCTTGACGCTGCCGCCGTATTGGATGCGGATCGCTTCTGCCGCTTCCGGGCCAAACAAGCGCGAGACGACCGAACGAATATGGCCGCAAACTTCATTCGCGTCTTCGGCGGTTGACGATTTGCCGGTGCCGATCGCCCAAATCGGCTCATAGGCGATGACCGCTTGCTTCACTTGGTCCGGCGTCAATCCCGCGAGCGCTTTTTCCACTTGTGAAGCGACGACGGCGTTCGTCTGCCCGGCTTCCCGTTCTTCGAGCGTCTCTCCGCAGCAAATAATCGGTATAAGCCCACGGGTGAAGGCCGCCAACACTTTTTTATTGACCGTCTCATCCGTTTCCGCAAACATTTGCCGGCGCTCGGAATGGCCAAGGATGACGTACGTAACGCCGAGGTCTTTGAGCATGACCGGGCTCACTTCGCCGGTGTACGCCCCTTGGTCGGCAAAATGCATGTTTTGCGCCCCGATTTGCAAATCGGTGCCGTTTGTATTTTGCACTAACCGCTCTAAAAACAAAAACGGCGCACAAATGACAGAATCGACTTCCGCTCTCGGCGGTACGAGCCCTTTCACTTCCTCGACAAACTGAACGGCTTCCGCCAACGTTTTATGCATTTTCCAGTTGCCTGCAATGATCGGTTTTCTCATCGTTCACCTTTCCTTTCGCTAAGCGGCGTTCGCCGCCATTCGCCCCATTGGGCGCGATCGGTCATTTGTCGTTTAACGCCACGACCCCGGGCAGCTGCTTGCCTTCCATAAACTCAAGCGAGGCGCCGCCACCCGTGGAAATATGATCCATTTTGTCCGCCAAACCGAATTTTTCCACCGCCGCCGCTGAGTCCCCGCCGCCGATGACCGAATACGTGTCGGTCGCTTCCGCCAATGCTTGGGCAACCGCTTTTGTCCCTTGGGCGAACGTCTCCATTTCAAAGACGCCCATCGGGCCGTTCCAGACGACAAGCTTGGACTGGCGAATGACATCGCGGTACAATTCGCGCGTTTTTGGCCCGATGTCAAGCGCCTCCCAATCGCTTGGGATCGCGTCAATCGGCACGACTTTCGTATTGGCGTCGTTGGCGAACCGATCCGCGACGACAACGTCAACCGGCATGTAAAAACGGACGCCTTTTTCTTTTGCTTTTTCCATAAACGATTTCGCCAGTTCGATTTTATCTTCTTCAAGCAGCGACTTGCCGACGTCATGGCCGAGCGCTTTGACGAACGTATACGCCAGCCCGCCGCCGATGATCAAGTTGTCGACTTTATCGAGCAAGTTGTCGATGACGCCGATTTTGTCTTTCACTTTCGCGCCACCGATGATCGCCGTAAACGGGCGGTCTGGATTGGAGAGCGCCTTGCCGAGCACTTCGAGTTCTTTTTCCATCAAAAAGCCAGCGACCGCCGGCAAGTGATGGGCGATCCCTTCCGTTGACGCGTGAGCGCGGTGGGCGGCGCCGAACGCATCGTTGACATACAGATCGGCCAACCCGGCCAACGCTTTGGCCAGCTCGGGATCGTTTTTCTCTTCGCCCGGTTCAAAGCGGACGTTCTCAAGCAAGAGTACATCGCCTTCTTGCAAGCGGGCAACCGCCGCGTTCACCTCATCGCCGACAACGTGATCCGTTTTCGCGACCGGGCGCCCAAGCAATTCGCCAAGCCGTTTAGCGACTGCATCGAGACGAAGCTCCTCGACGACTTTTCCTTTCGGGCGGCCGAGGTGGCTCGCCAAAATGACTTTCGCTCCGTTTTCGATCAAATAGCGGATCGTCGGGAGTGCGGCGCGAATGCGCGTATCATCGGTGATCGCGCCCTCTTCCATCGGCACGTTAAAATCGACGCGGCAAAAGACGCGTTTTCCTCTCACCTCAACATCGCGAATCGTCTTCTTGTTCATCGTTCGTGCCCCCTTTTGACTGCAGTTTCGACAAAGGAAAAGGAGAGGGGATCATTTCCCCGCTCCCCTCTATTTTCCTATTATAGACTTGAATGAATGAAAAACTCAATGCCGAGCCGGTCTTACAGCCCTTTGGAGGCAATGTAGGCGGCCAGATCTACGACGCGATGCGAATAGCCCGTTTCGTTGTCGTACCACGAAACGACTTTGACCATTTTGCCTTCAATGACCATCGTCGACAGCGCATCGATCGTCGATGACGCCGGGTTGCCGTTGTAGTCGCGCGAAACAAGCGGCTCTTCGCTGTAAGCCAAAACGCCTTTCAGCTCGCCCTCGGCTGCCGCTTTCAATGCCGCGTTCACTTCTTCGACCGTCACTTCTTTTTCCAGCTCAGCGACCAAGTCAACGACCGATACGTTCGGCGTTGGCACGCGCATCGCCATGCCGTTCAATTTGCCTTTCAATTCCGGCAAAACAAGGGCAACAGCCTTGGCGGCACCCGTCGTCGTCGGGATGATCGATTCTGCCGCCGCGCGGGCCCGGCGCAAATCTTTATGCGGCAAATCCAAAATTTGTTGGTCGTTCGTATACGAGTGAACGGTTGTCATCATGCCGCGGACGATGCCGAATTTTTCGTGCAGCACTTTCGCAAACGGCGCCAAGCAGTTCGTCGTGCACGAAGCGTTCGAGATGACATGATGGGTTTGCGGATCGTATTTGTCTTGGTTGACGCCCATGACGATCGTGATGTCTTCGTTTTTCGCCGGAGCGGAAATGATCACTTTTTTCGCGCCCGCTTCCAAATGTTTCGCGGCATCTTCGCGTTTCGTGAAGCGGCCGGTCGATTCGACGACGATGTCAACACCGATTTCGCCCCAGGCCAATTGCGCTGGATCGCGTTCCGCTTTGACGATGATTTCTTTGCCGTTGACGACCAAGTTGTTGCCGTTCACCGACACTTCCGCGTCAAGCTGACCATGGACGGAGTCATATTTTAACAAATGCGCCAACGTATTGGCGTCCGTTAAATCGTTGACCGCCACCACTTCGATGTTCGGGTTTTTCAATGCCGCGCGGAACACGTTGCGCCCGATGCGGCCAAATCCGTTAATCCCAACTTTTACTGCCATGTCGTTCTCCTCCTTGAGATTTAAAATATCGGCAAGGGAGAAGTCTCCCCTACTAACGCTTTTGCGGCTCCTTCGTCCGTCACTAGGAGCGAACGCGGGGCTTGTTTCATGTAGGCGCGAATGGCTTTGGCTTTCGACGCCCCTCCGGCGACGGCAATGACATGCTCGACATGCGGGAGATGTTCCAGTTGAATGCCGACCGTTTTCACTTTATGCACGACGTCGCCGCGTTCGTTGAAATAATAACCAAACGCTTCGGCGACCGCATGGCGGTCAATAATGGTTTCCATCTCGGCAGGCGGTGTGTTCCGCCGCTTGGCCATCGTCATCGCTTCACCGATGCCGTGGACGACCATGCGGCACGATTGGATGAGCTCCAACACTTCTTTCACTGCCGGCTCTTCGATGAGCGAGGCGTACGCTTCATCGCTCAGCTGGTCAGGGACATGAAGAAGGCGGTAACGGCCAGTGGCTTTTTCCGCCATTTTGGCGCAAATGGTGTTGGCTTGATTCTCCACGTCTTCGCCAAGCCCGCCGCGCGCCGGCACGAACAGCACGTCATGCAGCTTCGCATCCGGCGTCATCATCTCCGCGACCGCCGCCATCGTTGTCCCGCCAGCCACGGCGACAATATCTCCGGACCGGAGCTGTTCTTTCATGCAGGCGACGCACGCTCTTCCCATTTCTTTTTTTACCCAAGGAGAACGGTCGCTATCCCCCGCCACCACGACGACACGGGCAATATTCAGCCGCTGCTGCAGCGCCATCTCCAGCTCTTTGAGCCCGAGCGCCTCCCGCATAAAATCATTGAGCGTTTGCAGGAGCTCGTGGCCTTCCTCCGTCAGCCGCATCCCCGACATATCGGCCGAAAGCAAGTTTTGTCCTTTTAAAAACTCCGTTTCCGACCGGAGCACCCGCTCGCTCATGCCGAGGCTCGCGGCCAGCGCCCGCCGCCCGATCGGCGCCATAAGGGAAATCGAATGCAGAATCTCGTACCGTTTTTGCATAATTTCAAGCAAATCAGGCAATAATTTTTTTTGCGCCTCTAATAACGATCGCATCGGCTCTTTCTCCTCGGTTTGACATAGGGACGTTATCTGTCCCAGTGTGACATATTATGTCCCACCACTTCATAAAAAATTCCTCCCGCGCCATGTCCATTATAACAGGAGGCGGCGGGGCGTTCAACTGTTTTGCGCCGCCCGCAACCGCTTTCTCACCGTTTCTTTTTCAATCATTCCGTAGGCGATTGTCTCGCCGCTGAGTTCCACGACGGGAATCATCAGCTGGTATTTTTCAAGCAGCGCATCATCTTGATAAATATCCACTTCTTCGATCGTAAAGGCCATGTCCGCCTGCAGCTCCATCAACACCGCTTTGGCTTTTTCACAAAGCGGGCAGTTGGTTTTCGTATACAAACGAATGTGCATGAGCCTCTTCCCTTCTTCCATCTTATGCATGATTTACAAGTTCGTGTATTGTTTCCGCTTTGCCGAGGACGGAATGCGCAGCTGCTCGCGGTACTTCGTCACCGTTCGCCGCGAGATGGCGATGCCGTGCCGTTCGTGAAGCAAATCGGCGAGCTGCTGGTCGGAAAGCGGTGCTTGCGGGTCTTCGGCGGCGATCAGCTCTTGGATGATCGCTTTCACTTGGGTCGACGAAGCGGCCTCATCTGTCGCCTCGGCGGTAGCGGCGCTCGAAAAAAAGCGGCGCAGCTCGACCGTGCCGAACGGCGTTTGCGCATATTTATAGCGCACCGCGCGGCTCACCGTCGATTCATGCACCCCCAGTTCCTCGGCCACCTCGCGCATCGTCATCGGTTTGAGCGCGGACAGCCCGAATTCGAAGCACGGGCGCTGCCGTTCCACGATGACCGCCATTAGCTGAAGCAGCGTCTGCTTGCGCTGTTCCAGACTTTTCGCGAGCCACGCAAACTGCCGATATTTTTCTTTGATAAACTGTTCGGCCTGCCGGTCGCCGGAGGCGGCAATGCGCTGCTCGTACTCCCGGTTCCACCCGAGCTCCGGATGAATGTCGTCATTGTAGGCGACCACCCAGTCTCCATCCGCCCCCCTAGCGACGATCACATCCGGCACCACCAAAGGCGGTTTGTCGCTCGAATAGTGAATGCCCGGCCGCGGCTCGAGCGAGCGGATAAGCTCAAAGACGCGCTGCAGTTCGCCAAGACCGACGCCAAGCTGCTTGGCCAACGTTTTCCACGACTTTTCGGCAAAGGGAACAAAATGGAAGCGGACGATCGTTTCCGCCAGCTCGTCGCGCTCCGGAAGGCGTTCGAGCTGCAAACGAAGGCACTCGGCCAAATCACGGGCCCCGACTCCCGGCGGGTCGAGCGACTGAACGAGGCGCAGCCCCCGCTCCATCTCTTGTTCTGACGCAGAAAATTGCGCCGCCAGCTCAACGAGCGGGACACGCAAATAGCCGTCCTCATCAAGCGAAGCGATGAGACAACGAACGATGCGCTCATCCCGATCGGCCAGCTTGAGCGAAGGCAACTGTGAAAGCAAATGGCCGACGAGTGTCTCCTGTCGGGCCCCGATGTTCTCCAGCCACTGTTTTTGGTCCCGTTCCGCCCGATGGACCCGCTGCCGCCCCCGGCTGCGGCGAATTTCCAAAAACGGGTTTTCCAGCGACCGCTCATATAAAAACGCTTCCAAATCCGTCGCGGAATACTGAAGCAGTTCAATCGCCTGCACAAGTTCCTTCGTCAGCGCCAACTGCAGCCGCTGCTCCTGCCTTAACTCCGCCCTCATCGTCACGCCCCCTTTTCTTTTATTGTACACGACGGGAAGGAAAGGAGGTAGGAGAATTTTTTGACGGCTGCCTGCAGGCAAACGGACGAAGGGAACCAAAAACGCCCCCTTCTTCTGACCCTATGTAGCGATCAAAACGAAAAACGACCGCAAACGCGGTCGTATCAAGGGATTTGGGAATCTCAATCTGAACTTGTCGGATCGTTGGAACGCCCTCGGCAGGATTCGAACCCACGCTAAGAGAACCGGAATCTCTCGTGCTATCCACTACACTACGAGGGCACGTTGTCGAATTTGTTTTTCCGTTCCGTTGCATGTTCCATTATAGCATGATTCGTAAAAAATGCAAGAGGAAAAAATGAAATAAAAAAAAGGAATCATTGGAAACGTGCGATAGCCCTTCGTTTGTTGCGCGGCTCAATCCTCTGGCACGAAGGCGCGCCATCGCGCATGGCACATGCGGCGATTAAAAAAAGAAAAAAGCGGTTATGATGAAAAGAGGGATGACGACCGCTGTTCGCGAATATGTATGGTGAAGGAGAAGGCGTTTTGTTTGACCTTCATTGACCATTCATGTATGATGAAAACGTACATATCGATTGGTTGACTAGGAAAAGGAGGCGTTTGGCATGTATTTAATCCCTACCGTTATTGAGCAAACCAACCGCGGGGAGCGGGCGTATGACATTTACTCGCGGCTGTTGAAAGACCGCATTATTTTCCTCGGCAGCCCGATCGACGATCAAGTGGCCAACTCGATCGTCTCGCAGCTGTTGTTTTTGGCCGCGGAAGACCCGGACAAAGACATTTCCTTGTACATCAATAGCCCGGGCGGCTCGATCACAGCCGGCTTAGCCATTTACGACACGATGCAGTTCATCAAGCCGGATGTGTCGACGATTTGCATCGGCATGGCCGCTTCTATGGGGGCGTTTTTGCTGGCCGCTGGCGCAAAAGGGAAACGATTCGCTCTGCCGAACAGCGAAGTCATGATTCATCAGCCGCTCGGCGGCGCTCAAGGGCAGGCGACGGAAATCGAGATCGCGGCGAAGCGCATTTTGTTCCTGCGCGACAAATTGAACCGCATTTTATCGGAAAACACCGGCCAACCGCTCGAAGTAATCGAGCGCGATACCGACCGCGACAACTTCATGACGGCGCAAAAAGCGCAGGAATACGGCATTATCGATCGCGTGTTGACGCGCGCTGATGAAAAATAATGCCGGTTTCGCATCAAAAGGGTGTCCCGCGATGTGTTGGGACACCCTTTCGTCTTGTCAGCGCTTCCCTTGATCGAGCGAGGCCGGCCAACGAGCCGGAGCGCGGCGCCTCTTTTACTTCTCTTTTTGCACATAAGCCGCCAATTTTTCGACCGCCTCTTGCTCATCCGGGCCGTCGGCAATGAGCGTAATGACCGCGCCATGGCCGACCGCTAGGCTCATCAGCCCCATGATGCTTTTCGCGTTGACCCGTTTTCCGTCCTTCTCTAAAAACACGTCGGCGGAAAAACGGTTCGCTTCTTGGACGAACAGCGCTGCCGGGCGCGCCTGCAGCCCGGTTTTTAATTTCACTTCGACTTGTTTCTCGACCATTCTCCATCTCCCCTTCACAGCGATTTATGGAAATCGATCGGCTTCCCCGCCCGCAGCCGCTCCGCGATTTCATCGATTTTGCGCAGCCGGTGGTTGATGCCGGATTTGCTGATTTTTCCGCCCGTCACCATCTCGCCAAGCTCCTTCAAGGTCACGTCTTGATGTTCGATGCGCAGTTTGGCGATTTCCCGCAGCTTTTCCGGCAGTGAATCGAGCCCGATCGTCTCATCGATGTACCGGATGTTTTCAACTTGCCGGAGCGCAGCGCCGATCGTTTTGTTTAAGTTGGCCGTTTCGCAGTTGACAAGCCGGTTGACCGAGTTGCGCATGTCGCGGACGATGCGGATGTCTTCAAAGCGGAGCAGCGCCTGATGGGCGCCGATGATGTTGAGAAACTCGGCGATTTTCTCCGCCTCTTTTAAATACGTAATAAACCCCTTTTTTCGTTCCAACGTTTTGGCGTTTAAGAAGAAGTATCTGTTCATTAATTCACATAGAGAGTGATTATGCTCTTCGTATAAGGAAAAAATCTCCAAATGATACGACGACGTCTCGGGATTGTTCACTGAACCGCCGGCCAAAAACGCTCCGCGCAAATAGGAACGTTTGCAGCATTTCTTCTTGACGAGCTCTGGGGAAATATCACGGATGAGCGAAAAGCCGCTGTCGATGATGTGGAGCTCGCGAAGCAAAGAGGCTGCACCATCAGTGATGCGGACGATATACACGTTGTTTTTTTTCAGCCGCATTTTTTTGCGCACCAACAATTCAACGGCGGCCTCATACCCTTTTTTTAGCAACGTATAAATACGCCGGGCGATCGCCGCGTTTTCGGTCTGAACGTCAACGGTCATCCGCCCGCCGGAAAACGACAAAGAACCGTTCATGCGCAGCAAAGCCGACAGCTCCGCCCGCAAGCAGCAAGGCTTCAATTCTAAATGGGTCAGTTCCTTTTTCGTTTCGGATGCGAAAGACACGGTACTCCACCTCCATTCGTTCCCCGCATCGGCCGGTTGGAGGTGCCATCTTCGGCGCGTCCATTGGAAGCAGCGCCTGACAGGCGGTGAACTTCTTCCCCCGCGGCCTAATGGCGGGGAAGAAGCCCGAGAAGAAGGGCAGCGACTTTCGCCGTATTATGGCGGATCACTCCATCTTCATACGCAACGATGTCCTCGCGGATGACTTGCAATGAAAGCCCGCTGCTGTCGTCGCGCACCGGCTCAGCCCGCTCCGCTTCGTAGCGGTGGCGGATCGCTTCGGGAATCGTCCCGTTATTGACGATCACCGCGTCCAAAAACGGGCCGCCAAGATGAGCGTGAAGCGCCTCCACATGGTCGCTCACCGTATAGTGCGGCGTCTCGCCGGCCTGGGTCATAATGTTGCATATATATACTTTTTTCGCCTTGGCTTTGCACACTTCCTGCCCGATTTTCGGCACGAGCAAATTCGGCAAAATGCTCGTGTACAAGCTCCCCGGGCCGATGACAATCAAATCGGCGCTCCGAATCGCCTCAACGGTTTCCGGCAGCGGTTCAATATCTTGCGGGGTCAAAAACACCCTCTTGATTTTTTTTCCCGCATCCGGAATTTTTGACTCCCCGGAGACGATGGATCCATCTTCCATCTCGGCGTGCAGCACGACGCTTTTGTTGGCCGCCGGCAACACTTGGCCGCGCACATTGAGCACTTTGCTCATCTCGCGAATCGCCTTCATAAAGTCGCCGGTGATCGAAGTGAGCGCCGCCAAGATTAAATTGCCGAGCGAATGGCCGGATAAGCCGTTGCCGTTTTGAAAACGATGCTGAAACAGCTCGACAATGAGCGGTTCGACGTCAGACAGCGCCGCCAACACATTGCGCACGTCCCCCGGCGGCGGGACGCGCAGCTCATCACGCAGCCGGCCGGAGCTTCCCCCGTCATCGGCAACGGTGACAATCGCAGTCAAATCGAGCGAATATTGCTTGAGCCCCCGCAACAACACGGGAAGCCCTGTTCCGCCGCCGATGACGACCAATTTCGCTGCTCGTTTGTCTCTCATCGGTTCGTTTCCTTTCTCCTCTCGATGTCCCGGTGTGAGACCACCGTTTTGTAGTCAGCCGAAAAATGGCGGGCGATATATTCCGCCAACGCGACCGAGCGATGCTGCCCGCCGGTGCAACCGATGGCGATCACCAGCTGGCTTTTTCCTTCGCGCTGGTAATACGGCAGCATGAACGCCAATAAGTCAATCAATTTTTCCAAAAATTTTTGCGTTTCTCCCCATTTCAGCACATAGGACGACACTTCATCATCGAGCCCGGTCTTCGGCCGCATATGTTCAATGTAATGCGGGTTCGGCAAAAAGCGCACATCAAACACCAGATCGGCGTCAATCGGCAGGCCGTACTTAAAGCCGAACGACATGACGTTGACCGTAAATCCGGACTGCGCGTGCGTTGAAAACTGGCGGATGATTTTCTCCCGCAGCTCGCGCGGCTTGAGCCCGGTCGTATCGTAAATGATTTGCGCCCGCCCTTTAATTTCCTCCAGCAGCCTCCGTTCCAAGCGAATCCCCTCGAGCGGGGGCTCGTTCGGCGCGAGCGGATGGGTCCGCCGCGTTTCTTTATAGCGCGCGACCAGCGTCGAATCTTGCGCATCCAAAAACAAAATTTGCGGAACAATCGCCGCTTGTTCAGACAGCTCATCGAGCGCCGCAAACAAATGGTCGAAAAAATCGCGGCTGCGCAAGTCCATCACAAGCGCGACTTTGTTCATTTTGTTCCCCGATTCCTTCACAAGCTCCAAAAACTTTGGCAATAGCGTCGGCGGCAAATTGTCGACGCAAAAAAAACCGAGGTCTTCAAAGCTTTGAATGGCCACCGTTTTCCCCGCCCCGGACATGCCAGTGATAATGACGAGCTGAATCGGCGGCGCTCCCCCGTTTTGTCCCATCTCCGCACCTCCTCTCCGTCAGCTCGGGTCAAGCCGATAGGAAAGCAACTCAAAATCTTCCGTATAGACGAACGTTCCATACAATATCCC
This sequence comes from Geobacillus icigianus, assembly GCF_000750005.1. GTDB lineage: Bacteria > Bacillota > Bacilli > Bacillales > Anoxybacillaceae > Geobacillus > Geobacillus icigianus. The sequence continues at coordinate 13,471 of NZ_JPYA01000138.1, forward strand.
ATCGCCTTTGACCGCATACTCGACAATATGATAATCGCCCGGAGCCATCGGAAGCGACGGGAGCGCTTCGAGTTCATGCCAAGCGAGCGTTCCTTCTTCGGATGAGGCGACGTTTTCCCCGATGAACTCATCGGCAAAAAACGTAAACATCATCCACTCTGACACCGTCTCGCTTCCGTTTTTTATCACGATCGTAAATACCCCTTTCAGACGAGGCTGTTTCAAGTAGATGCCCGTCTCTTCCCGGTATTCGCGAATGCACGCTTCACGCACCGTCTCGCCCGGCTCCATTTTGCCGCCCGGAGCGGCCCACCAGCCGCGCTTCGGCTTTTGCAAAAGCAATACGCGACCGTCTTGATACAATATGCAGTTCGTCACCCGTTGCAATTCGTTCACCTCAACTATGAGCCAACCCTTTGTCTAGTCGTTGCTATTTTCATTTTACCATAAATAGTTAAGCGTCTCCAATCGCGAAATGGTTGGAAACGAAAGCCGCCGGGAAACAGCGACGAGCGGGCGGCTAACCTCGTTTCTCCAATAGAAAAAGCTCTGCCGCATCGGCATCGCCTTTCACACGCTCCCCCATTGCTCAAGAGAAGCAACCGTTTTTCACCGGCCTTCTCGGCACTTCGTCAACAAGGCGGACGTACAAAAAAGAGGCGCGGACAGACGCCCGCGCCAACAGCAAGAATCTATATAAAAGGGGGTCAATTACTTACTTATAGCATACGACAACTGTGTTGCATTCGTGTTACAGCTGGGTTAAATCCCCATTACGGTTTTGTTGCGATTTCATGACCGGTTATTGGACTTGTTGCGCCTTCTGTTGTTCTTTCAACTCTTCCACGTAATGTTGGGCGCTTTGCGCGGCGATGCTGCCGTCGCCGGTCGCCGTCACGATTTGCCGGAGCGTTTTTTCGCGCACATCGCCAGCGGCAAAAATGCCCGGCACTTTCGTTTCCATTTTTTCGTTCGTGACAATATAGCCGTTTTCGTTTGTGATGCCAAGATGGGCAAACGGCTTCGAGAGCGGCACCATCCCGATGTAAATAAAGACGCCGTCGCACGGGAATTCGCGTTCTTCCCCTGTCTCCGTATGCACGAGCGTCACGCTGCCGACTTTGCCGTCCTTTTCGTTGATTTGTTTGACCGTATGATTCCAGATAAAATCGATTTTCTCATTGGCGAACGCCCGATCTTGCAAAATTTTTTGCGCCCGCAGCTTGTCACGGCGGTGAACGATCGTCACTTTCCTAGCAAAGCGCGTCAAATAGACGCCTTCCTCGACCGCTGAATCGCCGCCGCCAACGACGACCAAGTCTTTTCCTTTGAAAAATGCCCCGTCGCACACCGCACAGTAGGAAACGCCGCGGCCGCCCAGCTCCGCTTCCCCCGGCACGCCGAGCTTTTTGTATTCGGCGCCGGTGGCGATAATTACCGCGCGCGCTTTATACTGTTTGTCACCGACGACCACCGTTTTGTACGATTCGCCGTCGATGATCTCCTTGACATCACCGTAAGCGTATTCGGCACCAAATTTTTTGGCGTGTTCAAACATTTTCGTCGCCAATTCGGGGCCGAGAATCGTCTCAAATCCGGGATAGTTCTCGACTTCCTCGGTGTTGACCATCTGTCCCCCCGGAACGCCGCGCTCAATCATGAGCGTCGACAAGTTGGCGCGCGATGTATACACAGCCGCCGTTAGCCCAGCCGGCCCGGCTCCGGCAATGATGACATCGTAAATCTTTTCATCTGCCACAACGTCCACTCCTTCGCTCGAAAGTCGCTTCATTTCCATCGTATCCGAGTCGGCGGCCAACGTCTATTGATTTGCTCATAACGAGGCGTTTTCCGCGCAAATCCCGTCGGCGAGCGGCGGAGTTCCTCCTCAGGTGGAAGGCAAAATGTTGCCCGTGGAACGTTTTCGTCAAAATCCCTCGCCGGCACGCGGTGATGTTCATCCTCAAACAGAGGGCGACCGCTGCCCATGGAACGTTTCCTCGCCCGCCCTCGCTCTTTGAAAGGGCTTCGAACGACCGCTGCATTAGCGAAAGCCTGTTTGACGGCCATCGCCGTTTATGGATCAAAACGGCGCGCTTTTCGCACGTATTTTTGCACTGTAGCCACCGAAAGACGGTATTTGGCGGCCATTCCTTTTTGCGTCACGCGCTCGCCTCGCTGACGGCGCCAAAGGTATTCCAACGCCGCCGCCCACGCTGCGCCGTTCGCAAACGGTTCATCTTGCGCCGACAAGCGGATCGCCATCGCAAAGGCGAAGCGACCGATCGCTTCTTTTTCCTCATTATGCGCCGAAAGCGCATCAATCATGCGACCGATGTTCACCGCCCGCATGGCGGGACCGTCAGCGCGGCCAAATAGAAAATAGTCGGCAAACGGGCGCAACCGCGGGTCCGATGGAAGCAAGCGACTGATCGCCAACGCCAGTTCCGCTTTTCCTGCCTGCGGCGAACGGCTGAACAAATACAGCCCGTACAACTGGTCGGCCAATTCTTCTGTCTCAAGCCAGCGGACGATGCGCACAAGCGTCTCGTCGCCAAACGTACGCTCCATCCAAGGCCCTTCCCCACGCTTTTCCGGATGCAGCGCGGCAAAACGCTCCCACACTTGGCGGGCGAGCGGCTCATGGCCAGTATGATAGGCCGCGTAAGCCAGCCAATAGTAAAACGGCCCATCGGCCTCAAATCCGCATTTGTACAAGCGGTGCAGCCAACGAAACGCCACATCAAAACGCCCGACTAATGCCATGGTGGCGCCCAGCTTGTATTGATGTTCGCGAAAAAGCGGATACAAACCGGCCAACGTGTCGCCGAGCGCTGCCGTCTGCTGCTCATCGCGCAGATAATGGGCAAACACAAGCGCGTTGCAAAGTGCATGCAAATTGCCGGGATCGTGCGCCAACACTTCCTCCAATTGGCGCTGCGCCCGCTCCACATCGCCGCTGTAAAAATAGGCGAGCGCCAAATTGTTGTGCGCCGGCCAAAATTCCGGGCGGCAGGCGATGATCGCCTTCAGCGTCTCGATCGCCTCCGCAAATTCGCCTTGCTCCAGCAAATAGCGAGCCCGCTCCTGCCAAGCCATGACCTGCTCCTGCTCCTCTGTCATCTCTTGAACGTCAAACTTGACCAGCTCAAGCAAGTCAGCGGCATCGTCGGCAAACTCGCCGTCCGGTTCATGCGTCAAATAGTGTTCGGCATATTGCCGCGCCTCTTGGAACAAGCCAAGACAGGCGAAATTGTTGGCCAAAAAGTAAAAACAGTCGTACATCGTTTCATCCAAATCATGGATGATGGCAAACAGCCATTGATTGGAACTTTGGTATTCGCCGAGTTCCGACAGGACAAGAGCGAGCTGCAGAACGAACGAAGCGTCCCGTCCATCAAGACGGACGGCACGCTCCAAATATTTTTTGGCTTTGTATAAATCGCCTCGATCGTACGCTTTCATGCCTTTTTTAAAAAAATACTCCCCGCTCTGAATGAACGGCACAATCGTCGATTTTCTTGATGGTTGCTTCAGTCGTTTTCCCATTCTATCCTCCGTTGTTCGCAAACTTCATCGAACAACAGTATACCATATGAACAGTGAAAATAAGCAAGAAACTTCCGGATTCATCGCCTGCTTCTTGACAGTCGGCGCAACAGAAACAAGCGCGATTTTTAGGCCGGCTTGGCCGCTCGCCTATGCCTTTTTCGTCTCTTTGCTTGTTTTTTGCGCATGCCGCTCAGCAAGCGTCTCCAGCACCGCGTCAAGCGGCAGTTTTTGCTCGCGCAACAGCACAAGCAAATGGTACAACAAATCGGCCGCTTCCCATTTCAGCTCCTCGTGGCTTCGGTTTTTCGCCGCGATGATCACTTCGGCCGCTTCTTCGCCGACCTTTTTCAAAATTTTATCGACGCCTTTTTCAAACAAATACGTCGTATACGCTCCTTCCGGCCGTTCGTCGTCGCGCTGGGCGATGATTTGTTCCAGCTCATGCAAAATCGCGAACCGGTCGGCCGCCGGCGTGCGCGCTGCGCCGTCAAGCGCACGGGAAAAGCATGAATACGTCCCCGTGTGGCACGCCGGACCCGCCGGTTCCACCAACACGAGGAGCGTGTCGGCGTCGCAGTCGTAGCGGATGTCGACCACCCGCTGCACGTTTCCGGACGTCGCCCCTTTATGCCACAGCGCTTGGCGCGAGCGGCTGTAAAACCACGTTTCCCCCGTCGCGAGCGTTTTTTCGAGCGACTCTTTGTTCATATAGGCGAGCATGAGCACTTCTTTGCTTTGCGCGTCTTGAACGATGGCGGGCACCAGCCCGTTGTCGTCAAAGCGAATGTCGGCTGTCATCGCACGTTCACCCCTCTTTCTTTCAAGTACGCCTTCACTTGACCAACCGATGTTTCTTTGTAATGGAAAATCGACGCCGCCAGCGCCGCGTCCGCTTTTCCTTTTTCGAACGCTTCCCAAAAATGCTCGGCCTTGCCGGCGCCGCCCGAGGCGATGACCGGAACCGGGACCGCTTCGCTCACCCGCCGCGTCAACTCGAGGTCAAAGCCGTTTTTCCCGCCGTCGGCATCCATGCTCGTCAGCAAAATCTCCCCAGCGCCAAGGCGCACCGCTTCGTTCGCCCAAGCGACGACTTCCCATTCTGTTGCGTTGCGGCCGCCGTGCGTATAAACGCGCCAAGAACCGAGCGCCTGGTCGTACTTTGCATCAATGGCGACGACGATGCATTGCGAGCCGAAAAAGTCCGCCCCTTCGGTGATCAAAGCGGGATGGAGCACCGCGGCCGTGTTGAGCGACACTTTGTCCGCCCCGGCGCGCAACATGCGCTTCATGTCATCAAGCGAATGAATGCCGCCCCCGACCGTAAACGGAATGGCGAGCTGGGCGGCAACGCGCTCGACGACATCGACCATCGTTTTCCGCCCTTCGTGCGAGGCGGAAATGTCCAAAAACACGAGCTCGTCCGCTCCTTGCTCATCGTACGCCTTCGCCAGCTCGACCGGGTCGCCGGCATCGCGCAGCTGGACAAACTGCACCCCTTTGACAACGCGGCCGTCTTTTACGTCCAAGCACGGGATGATGCGCTTCGTAATCACCGCTCGTTCACCGCCTTCAGCGCTTCCGCGAGCGTAAATTGATTGGTGTACAGCGCCTTGCCGACGATCGCCCCGCCGATGCCTTGACCGGCGTATTCGCGAAGCGCGCGCAAATCGTCGAGCGAGCGCACGCCGCCGGAGGCAATCACTTCTTTTCCCGTCGCCTCCGCCAGCCGGACCGCCGCAGCGATGTTGGGCCCCGACAGTGTGCCGTCGGTGGCAATATCGGTGAAAATAAACGTCTCCGCCCCCGCCTCGGCAAGCATCCTTCCGAGCTCTTCCGCTTTCACGTTCGATGTTTGCACCCAGCCGTCCGTCGCCACGAAACCGTCGCGGGCGTCGATGCCGATGGCGATCCGGCGGCCGTATTTTTTCAACATCTCTTTCACAAACGGCGGGTCGGCAATGGCCGCGCTTCCTAAAATGACACGGGCGACGCCGCGCTCCAAATAGTAGGCGACATCATCCTCGGTGCGAATGCCGCCGCCGACTTGGACGTTCACTGGAAATCGGCGGGCCGCTTCAATGACAAACCGGTCGTTGACGCGCCGCCCTTCTTTCGCCCCATCTAAATCGACCATATGAATCCACTCCGCCCCTTGGGCGGCGAACTGTTCGGCCATCGCGACCGGCGAATCGCCGTACACCGTCTCTTTATTGTAATCGCCTTGCAGCAGGCGGACGCATTTATCGCCGCGCATATCGATCGCCGGATAAATCGTAAACGATGCCATCAGCCATTCCCCCTTCCTGTGGCGATGCCGACATAGTTGCGCAAGATGTGCATGCCGACCGCGCCGCTTTTTTCCGGGTGAAACTGTGTGCCAAACACGTGGCCGCGCCCAACGACCGCCGGGACGTCGACATCGTATTCGCTGCTGGCGAGCACGACCTCTTCGTCGCCCGGGACGACGTAATACGAATGGACAAAATACACATGCCCTTCCTCGACACCATCAAGAAGCGGCGATGGACGATGAAAGCGAAGCTGATTCCAGCCCATGTGCGGCACTTTGTACGGCTCGCCGTCGTCCGTCACGCCCGGAAAGCGGACGACGCGGCCGCGAAGCAGCCCGAGCCCTTTTGTCGGCCCGTTTTCCTCGCTTTCGTCAAACAACAACTGCATCCCTAAACAAATGCCGAGCAACGGCGTGCCGTTTTCAGCCGACGCGCGGATGAAATCGGCCAGCCCGGTTTCACGCAAAATGTGCATCGCATCGCGGAACGAGCCGACGCCGGGCAAAATGAGCCCGCACGCCTGCGCTAGCTCCTCGTTGTCACCGCTCACGATATACGGACAGCCGAGCCGCTCGAGCGCTTTGCTGACGCTGTATAAGTTGCCCATGCCATAGTCGATGATCCCGATCATCGTCATCCCATTCCTTTCTTCGCTGATCCATGCCCATCCCCTTGTTCAATAACGGTATGGCGGCATCCTTTTTACGGCGCTCCTTTCATGCGCAAACCTCTCCTTGGCATCCGGTCGCCTTCCCTGCACCCGCGGAGCTTTTCCCATAGGAAGCGCCGCCTCGATCCGGACACCTTCCCTGCGCTCGCGAAGCTTTCCCCACAGGAAGCGCCGCCCTCGATTCGGACGCCTTCCCTGCACCCGCGGAGCTTTTCCCATAGGAAGCGCCGCCTCGATCCGGACACCTTCCCTGCGCTCGCGAAGCTTTCCCCACAGGAGCGCCGCCTCGATCCGGATGCCTTCCCTGCGCTCGCGAAACCTTTCCCCACGGGGAGCGCCCCCTCGATCCGGTCGCCTTCCCTGCATCCGTGGAACTTTTCCCCACAGGAAACGCCGCCCTCGATCCGGATGCCTTCCCTGCGCTCGCGAAACCTTTCCCCACGGGGAGCGCCGCCTCGATCCGGACGCCTTCCCTGCGCTCGCGAAGCTTTCCCCGCAGGAAGCGCCGCCTTCGATCGGTTAGAGCATCCCTTTCGTCGATGGGACGCCTTTGACGCGCGGGTCGACCATCGTCGCTTCATCGAGCGCCCGTCCGAGCGCTTTAAACACCGCTTCGATCATATGGTGGGTATTGCGCCCGTAATGAACGATGACATGCAAGTTCATCCGCGCCTCTAGCGCCAGCTTCCATAAAAACTCATGCACAAGCTCGACATCGAACGTGCCGACTTTCGCCGCCGGAAATTCGCCGCGAAATTCCAAATGCGGGCGGTTGCTTAGATCAATCACGACTTGTGCCAGCGCATCGTCCATCGGCACAAACGCGTGGCCGTACCGCTTGATTCCTTTTTTGTCGCCGAGCGCTTCTTTGATCGCCTGTCCGAGGCAAATGCCGATATCTTCGGTCGTATGGTGATCGTCAATATGCGTATCGCCTTTCGCGTCAACAAACAAGTCAAACTGGCCGTGTTTCGCAAACAAATCAAGCATATGGGTCAAAAACGGCACGCCGGTCTCGAGCTCCGTCTTCCCTTCACCGTCTAGCGAAAACGTCAGCTGAATGCTTGTCTCCTTCGTCGTTCTTGCGATCGTCGCCTCTCTCGCCATTATCGTTCCCCTCTTTCTCGTTTCAGCCGCATCTCAATGGCGCGCGCGTGCGCCTCCAGCCCCTCGAGGCGGGCAAACGCGGCGATTTTGTCGCCATGTTGTTTCAAGGCGGCTTCACTGTAAACGATCACGCTTGATTTTTTCACAAACTCATCGACGCTCAAGCCGCTTGAGAATCTGGCCGTGCCGTTGGTTGGCAGCACGTGGTTCGGCCCGGCGAAATAGTCGCCGACCGGCTCAGAGCTGAAGCGGCCAAAAAACATCGCCCCGGCATGGCGAAGTTTCCCTAACAGCGCCATTGGATCCGCCGTCATCACTTCCAAATGCTCGGGCGCCAGCTCATTGACCGCCTCAACGGCCTCATCAAGCGTCTCGGTCACATAAATGGCCCCGTAGGTTTCCAGCGCCGCTTGGGCGATCTCGCGGCGCGGCAGCGTCTCAAGCTGCCGTTCCACCTCGCTCGCCACCGCCAAGGCGAGCTTCATTGACGGCGTCACCAAGATGGCTGACGCCCGCACGTCATGCTCGGCCTGTGACAACAAATCCGCCGCAATCTCATCCGGGCGGGCCGTCTCATCCGCGAGCACAACAATTTCGCTCGGCCCGGCGATCATGTCGATCGCCACATGCCCGAACACTTCCCGTTTCGCCAACGCCACATAAATGTTGCCCGGTCCGAAAATTTTATCGACCGGCCGAATCGTTTCCGTTCCATACGCCAGCGCCGCGATCGCCTGCGCGCCGCCGACTTTGTAAATTTCCGCCACCCCAAGTTCATACGCCGCCGCCAGCACCCCAGCCGGCAGCGTGCCGTTTTTGTTTGGCGGCGAGGTGATGACAATCCGCTTCACTCCCGCCACTTGCGCAGGAATGACGTTCATCAGCACGGACGACGGATAGGCGGCCGTCCCGCCCGGCACATACAGCCCGACGGCGTCAAGCGGCGTCACCTTTTGCCCGAGAATCGTGCCGTCTTCGTTCGTCATCCACCATGATTGGCGCTTTTGCCGCTCGTGATAGGCGCGAATGTGGGCCGCCGCTTCGCGAATGATCTCCAGCGTCTCTGCGCTCATGGACGCATGCGCGCGCTCCATTTCCGCTTCCGTCACCCGCAGCGAATCCAGCGTGACGCCGTCAAACCGTTCCGTATATTCTTTCAGCGCCGCATCGCCCCGGGCGCGCACCGCGGCGATGATATCGAGCACGGCTCGGCGCTGCTCCTCCGTTCCGCTTTCAATCGTCCGCCTTAGCGAGACGCCGCCTTGGATTCGTTCGATTTTCATGGCTTTTCTCCTTTCCATCCGATGGCTTTTTGGACGCTTTCCCCGTCTTTTGCGTCTCTCGTCTATGCACCGTTCCGTTTGCCTCACCGCTCGGGAATGACCGCCGCGAGCCGATCGACCAGCCGCTCGATCTCCCCGCTGTTTAACCGGTAGCTAGCCGGATTGGCAATCAGGCGCGACGTCACCTCGGCGATTCGTTCAAGCTCGACAAGCCCGTTTTCTTTCAACGTCCGCCCCGTGGAAACGATGTCCACAATCCGGTCGGCTAGACCTATGAGCGGAGCGAGTTCAATCGATCCGTTCAGGCGGATGATTTCCACTTGCTCGCCTTGTTCGCGAAAATACGTCGACGCGATGTTCGGATATTTCGTCGCCACCCTTGGGGCGATTTCATTCATCTTGACGCCGGGCAGCCCGGCGACGGCCAGATGGCAGCGGCTGATGCGCAAATCGAGCAACTCATAGACGTTTCGTTCTTCCTCCATTAAGACATCTTTTCCCGCTATGCCTAAATCCGCCACCCCGTGTTCCACATACGTCACCACATCCATCGGTTTCGCCAAAATAAAGCGCATTTGTTCCTCAGTGACATCAATGACGAGCTTGCGCGATTCGGCAAACTCCGGCGGCAGCGCATAATCCGCTCGGCGCAGCAGCTCGACCGCCTCGTCAAAAATGCGTCCTTTCGGCATCGCAATCGTCAGCATCCCGTCTTCCTCCCTGCTTGTCGTCATGCGTCAGCGCCACGCTCTCGCTAACGCCCCTTCCGTCAAACCGCCATCCCTTTAAAGATTGCGGCACGCCCGTCCGCAGGTGCGAACCAGCGGGTTGAATGGCTGTTGTCCGCGTTCTCCCACGTCGTGACGCTCATTGCCCCTCGCGCCCGCTTCGGCCAAGCAAATAGACGATCGACCGATAGCGCTGGCTGTAGGCGTCAATATCGCGAATGCCGGCGATATGCTGCAAGACGACGCGGCGCCCTTCCGCCCGTTTCGCCTCGGCGAGCTCGACCGCCTCCGCCAACCGCTCTTGGCTGAACACGATGCACTCGATCTCCTCGCGCACATCCGTCTCGCCAACCGCCTCGATCAGCCGATCGATGCGCAGGCCAAACCCCGTCGCCGGCGCCGGGCGGGAAAACTTCGCCAGCAACTCATCATACCGCCCGCCGTTGCCGATCGGGAATCCCACTTGCTCGGCGTACACTTCAAACAAAATGCCGGTGTAATAGCTCATATGGCTGACCAACGCCATATCGAGCTTCACCGCCTCGGCCACCCCATACGTCTCAAGCGCCGCAAACAGAGAGGCCACCTCATCGGCGGCTTGCTGCCCTTCCCCGCTCGAAGCCAGCGCTTTCGCCGCTTCGATCGCCTCGCGGCCGCCGCGCAAGGAAAGAAGATCCAACAGCCGCTTTTGATCGATCGACGAAAGCGGCAGCGACTTCACATGCTCGCGATAGCCGACATAATTTTTTTCATATAAGAAGCGGCGCAGCACACTCGCCCGCTCTTCATTCCCTAAAATCTCCAAAAAGAGCGCATTGACATAACCGATATGGCCGATGGCCACCGAAAAGCGGCCAAGCCCTACGCGCTTCAGCAGTGCGGCCATTAAGCTGATCACCTCGGCGTCGGCCGCCACCGTGCCATCGCCGATCAGCTCGACGCCGATCTGCTCAAACTCCGCTGGCCGCCCGCCTTCGCGCTGCTGGGCGCGAAACACGTTGGCGTTGTACGCCAACCGGAGCGGGTTGCCGTCCTCATACAGCCTTGACGCCGCCACGCGGGCGATCGGCGCCGTCATATCGGGCCGCAGTACGAGCGTGTGCCCTTGCTGGTCCAAGAGCTTAAACAGCCGATGATCGGCGATCGCCGACGCCGCGCCGACCGTTTCATAATACTCAAGCGTCGGCGTTTCGATAAACTCATAGCCCCAGCGCTCGATTTCTTCCGCCATCACCGAGCGCACCTGCTTTTTCATTTCATATAAAAACGGCAGCGTATCGCGCATGCCTAACGGTTTCTCAAACATGAACAGCCTTTTTGCCATGTCCCCACGCCCTTTATCAAAATACTTTAGTTTGCTAATATGGTAGAGAAGTGAAGTTATTAGTAGTTTACTCCTTTGCGGCCATAGCGTCAAGAGGAAACGCGCCATCAACAACAAATCGGTTTGGAATCGGGATGACCGTGACCAATTCAGGCACATCATACAGCACATGCTCGGTAAGGAAAAACTGGGCAAGCGTCGAAAAGGGAGGCTTATCACTGTCCAACTCGATCGGCTGCAGTCGAAATGACTCTTCGTTTCGGTTCGGGTCGATTGGCGGTGGTTGGAAAAACGAACGTTGATACCACTTCATCATCATATTTGCATCCTTTTTACGTAAAATATAGATCAAAGGCTAGACTCAAGATACCCCATATTTCATTCTAAAAAATCAGTGTTGACGCGCCATGTCAACTTCGTGATGTCCTCCCGCATGACGGAGACAGCCATCAAGGACATCCATGCAGGGTGTTGTCGATCTCACACCAAAAGGCAGTGGCCATTCCAAACCAAATGCAGCCTATAAGCAAAATTCGCATTTTCAAACCTAAAAAAGCAAAGGACGGCGTTTTCAAATTAACAAGCGAACAAATGGACCTGATTGACGAAAAAATCTGTAGGATGTACACTAAACTTAGAGAAGATCCAGAAAACCGTTCTTGACACTTCTGTCAAATTTTCTTTTCATAAGATTCGGAAAACAAGCATACGATAAATAATGCCCTTTGAGTTCCTTGAACTCAAGTGCGGCCAAAAATATTTTTTAACTGAACGCCGCATGTGCGGTCCAAAAGGAAAAGCCGTCCCGTTGTGGGACGGCTTTTTACGTGTTTCGCTGACTTTGCATCTTGTGAACTCTCCCTTATACACCTTCACCGAAAGTTGTTATTCCCATTCTCACCTAAACAGGTTAGACATGAAAAGCCCAATATCGTTTATCATATAGGCATGTACATGCGACGAGCCACACGCAAAAACAAAGACGGAACGACCGTAGCGTATCTCCAGCTTGCTCACAACGAATAGGATCCGAAGGCCAAATGGACGAAAGCGAAGGTGATGGGGATGGGAGGAATTTTGTTTGCCTAGTGATCGTCGAACTCAGGTAAACAATTCCCTCACTTTTTCTGGCCCCTCATTTTTCCAAACCAAAACCCGCCCCGTTCAATCGGAAGGCGGTTCGTTCGTGCGAACGATGCGCATCGGGCAGCCCGCGGCCACCGCCCCGGGCGGGACGAAATGATAAGCTATTCCTTGAATCTCAAGTTGTTTGTAAAACGTGATAAATCAACATTCCTTTCAATTGAAGGAATCGTGATCCGATATATGAGGTAACCAAATTGTCCCCCCAATGTGTTCAATATCACATCATCGACATCTACTGCTTTATAATGATAATTTAATATCAAAGAAATGAAAAACTGCATAGATTCAATCATGAATGAGCATAAACAAACAATGAAAGATACT
>NZ_JPYA01000139.1 GCF_000750005.1 Geobacillus icigianus
ATACAAGAAATTATATACATTTTTTTGAAAAGTTCAACTAATGAATCGCCAAATTTTGAAGAAACGTTGACAATATGGAGTCGCTGTGAAAAAATTCACTCCCTTTTTCTTCAGTTGTGCTATGATAGGAATTGAGAAAAAGAATCATTATTGGCATCAATAAGCGTAGACAGGGAAATAGGGGGAAAGACGATGTTGCTGACCGATTTGCATAAAGGAGAGACAGCGGTCGTCGTCCGTTTGGCTGTTGACAATGAGGCACTGAAACAGCGTCTTCTTCATCTAGGGGTCAAAGAAGGAAAAATGGTGCGGTTAAAAGCCGCGATGCCGTTTGGCGGGCCGGTGATGGTCGAAGTCGATGGACAGGCCATCGGCTTGCGGCGCAAAGAAGCGTCGGCGATTGAGGTGAAATGATGGCGTACGTAGCGCTGTTTGGCAACCCCAATACTGGAAAAACGTCATTGTTTAACTGTTTAACCGGCTCTTATGAATATGTTGGCAACTGGAGCGGGGTAACGGTCGAGAAGAAAGTAGGAGTGCTTCGCCAGCACGGCGTGCCGGTCGTTGATTTGCCCGGCCTTTACTCGCTCCAACCGCTGTCCCGCGATGAAGGAGTGGCGACTGATTTCTTATTGACCGAGCCGTGTTCAGTGATCGTCAATATCGTTGACGCGTCGCAACTCAAGCGCAACTTGCATTTGACGGTTCAGCTATTGGAATTTGGCCGGCCGCTCATCATCGCTTTGAACATGGTCGATGTCGCAGAAAAGCGCGGCATCAACATCGATGCCGCCAAGCTGTCACGCCATCTCGGCGTCCCGGTTGTTCCGGTCATCGCGCGGACGGGAAAGGGGATAAAGGAGTTATCGCACACCATTTTGTCGACAAAAGACGGACGCCATTCCCGCATTTTTATTGATTACGGCATCGAAGTGGAACGCGCGATCCGCCGCATTGCCGAGCAACTTCCCGATGACGTGCCGGGAGATAAACGCTGGATGGCGGTGCAATTTCTAGAAGGAAACGAGCGCATCGCCGCTTATTTGCGCAACCGTTGCGATTTGTCACTGCTTGTAGCGATTCGCGCGGAGACGGAACAGGCGCTTGGCTGCCCGGTGGCTAAGCGTATTTATGAAGCGCGCGACCGCTGGATCAGCGAAACGATCGCGGCGGCGGCCATCGAGTTTGCGCCAAAGCCGCTGACGCTAACGGAAAAAATCGACGCGGTGGTGACAAACCGTTATGCTGGGCTGCCGATTTTTTTGGCGCTGATGTATATCGTGTTTATGCTCACGTTCAACTGGCTCGGCACGCCGCTTGCCGATCGGCTTGACGCCTTTTTCTCCGGACCGCTCACCGATTGGTTGTCGCGTTTGCTTGATTGGGCAGGAGCGTCGCCGTTTATCGAAGCGCTTGTGTTGGATGGCATTGTCGCCGGGGTCGGCGGTGTGCTCGTGTTTGTGCCGCAAATTTTCATTTTGTTCTTTTTCATTTCATTGTTGGAAGACTCCGGCTATATGGCGCGTGTGGCGATGGTGATGGATCGAATCATGGAAGCGATTGGGTTAAACGGCAAAGCATTTATTCCGATGATTATCGGCTTTGGCTGCAACGTTCCCGGAGTGATGGCGGCGCGCACGATCGAGCAGCCGAAAGAACGGTTGTTGACGATGTTGCTGTTGCCGTTTATGTCGTGCTCCGCCCGCTTGCCGGTGTACGCGCTGTTTGCCGGGACGTTTTTTGTTCGCGAACAGGCGCTTGTCGTCTTTTCGCTTTACGTGCTTGGCATCATAGTAGCCTTAGGGCTGGCCAAATTGTTTTCATCGGCCGTATTCAAAAATGAAAGCTCGCTCTTTGTCATTGAATTGCCCCCATATCGTGTGCCGCAGGCGCTCACATTATGGCGCAGCACATGGGAGAAAGGGAAAGGGTTTGTCCGCAAAGCCGGAACGTTTATTTTCGGCGGCTCGGTCGCCATTTGGCTGTTGACGTATATCGGGCCGCATGGGGTTGGGGTCTCAATGGATGACAGCCTGCTGGCGGCCATCGGCGGGATGATTGCGCCGCTGTTGGCGCCGCTTGGTTTTGGCGCTTGGCAGGCCGGGGCTGCGTTAATTACCGGCTTTTTGGCGAAAGAAGTTGTTGTATCAACGATGAATATTATTTATCACGTCCATGAGGCGGCCGGATTGAAATCGGTGATCGCTTCCCATTTCACTCCGTTGTCAGCCTTCAGCTTTATGGTGTTTGTCCTTCTATATACACCATGTTTAGCGACAGCAGCGACGATCCGCAAAGAAACCGGATCGTGGAAATGGATGCTGTTGTCGATCGGCGTTGCCTTAACAGTCGCTTATATGTTGTCATTTGTTGTTTACCAAGCTGGAATGATATTCGGTTTTCAATGAAAGGAGGAGAAGATGATGATTGCGAATCTCGTCATTGGCGGTGCGATTTTCTCCTATGCTGGGTGGACGCTAGTCCGTCACGTGAAAAAAAGCGCCAAAGGAAGATGCGCTGCATGCCATGCGGCCGACCGCTGCGCTGGCAGCTGCGGACCAGAGCGGCAATGATCGGCAGGGAAAACGGATTCCTGATGGTGATCGGAATCCGTTTTCTTGATTGTTCGACGGAAGGCGTTCCTGTTGTCTAAGTGGGTGGTGAAAAACGGCCGTCACACACGAATCGGCGGCATTTTCATTCAGAAAAGAAAGCTTGCTCTGCAAGGTTTCTCTAATTGAGAAACGGATAAAATCGGTAGTATTTTGCCCTCAATCACCAACCTTCTAGATGCACATTACACTGTTTTGTCGCTTTTTTTTTTGCGAAAAACAATGAAGCCAAGGGAAATAAGACGATATTTATTAAAATTTTTTCACAGTTAGGACGAATAGCCTATTTACATGGGATGAAAAAAACGGTAAAAATAGAAGTGAAGACGTTAGTTTTAGAAAAGATAGAAAATTCGGTGTATAAGGGGACGGCGTTATGGTTTACGATGGAATCATCTTGTCGTTGTTGATCGGCTGGTTTCGCGGCGGCAGCTTGAAAGGGCTTGCTACTATGAAACTGCGCGGCGGTTGGTTGTTTCCACTGCTGCTGGTGGTGCAGATGGTCATCTTTTTCCTTCAGGAAGACGTAACATGGATCGCGAAAATAAGCAATGAGATTTTTCTTCTCGTCTACATCACCGGGCTTGTCTTTTTATGGCTCAACCGCCATCAGCCAGGATTTTCAGTGATTTTCGCCGGCGTGTTGCTCAACTTTATCGTGATGGCTGTCAACGGCGGGCGAATGCCGGTATCCGTCGAAGCTGCACAATTTCTTGGCCGCGAATACATTGAAGCGTTAAAAGCCGGTCTGTACGGCAAGCACCAAGCGATCACATCGGACACGTTGCTGCCGTTTCTCGGCGACATCATCCCGCTGTCTCCGCCGTACCCGCGCCAACAAGTCATCAGCATCGGCGACGTTGTGATGAACGTAGGGGCGTTCGTCTTTATCCAGCATCTGATGCTCAGCGCACCGCGGCATCGAGCAGATGATGCTGAGAAAGAAACCACGACCGCTCCTGCGATCAACAAATAAATCTAATTTTTAAGGAGGAGAAGAAAATGAAAGTCAAAGCAAAACAAGTGTTGATCAATCTCTTTATCCTCGGTTCGGTGATTGTGGCGTTGACGTCGGGTTATAGATTTGGAAGCTAAAATCACCCTCTCTTTTTTTCCTTTTTGTATAAAGATTATAGAAATAAAAATGTGAGTGATTATTATTATGAATTTTACAGTAAAATGGCAAGGTAAAGTA
>NZ_JPYA01000140.1 GCF_000750005.1 Geobacillus icigianus
AAAAAACCAGTTGGTAAGAAAACGAAAGCAAATGAAGCGTTATTAAATAAAGGGTTAGAAATCATCAATCAAATGAGTGAAGAAGAACGGGCGTTAATAAGTAGTAAATCTCACACTTTGCATTTTCAGTATTTACTTGGGTTATCATCGAAAAAATCTTCTCGCAAGGTGGGGGATGAGATAAAGGATTCCTCGACACCTGTGGGAGTAGCACTAATATCGGATGAAGATATCATGGTACCTGTTATAGACGTTTTAAAGAACAAAGACACGGGTATTGATCCTGAAAAGGATATTACATATCGGGAAGTCAAAGCAGGTGAGCTATTTTATCTTACACTTTATGAATTTATGTTTTTAATCATAAGGGATGAGTATGGAGGATTCTGTTGTGATGAATATGGGAATTCTGATGGGGTACATCTTTCTGTAAAATCTCCTGCATTTTATAGAGGCGATGCGAAGCTTCCGACTCCGACAATTAACTACAATAAGAAATACGGTAGGAGGTCGATAAAAGCAGGGATGGTAGATATCGATGTATATATGCCAGATGGTAGTTGGGTAATCAAGCCACAGTATGCAGATAAATTTGGAGCATTGCTAAAGAACACTGAAAAGTATCGAAAAATATCTGGTGGGAAATTACCTCCTGCACCGACACTGGTAGCGTTAGCACTTAAAGAAAAGTTAAACTTAAATGTGGCTAAAAAAGAGGAAGAGTAAAAATGTAAAAATTAGGTTTTATTTGGAGGCTTTTAAAAGCCTTTTCTTTTTTGTCTCAAATGGTAACAAATGGTTAAGAAGTATAGGAATTTGTTATCGTAATAGTCTATAAAGGTACCCCTTTTCTTACTGTACTATTTCGCATCTATTTCGCGTCTATTTATTAAGAAAATTAAACTTTATAAACGTATGAAAACTAATTGACCTTTATAAACAATCACGGTATCATTAGACAACCAAAAATAACTTTCCAAATAAAGGTGGTATCGTCTAATGAATATCTCGTTCGGTTATATTCGGGTTTCTTCTAAAGAGCAAAATTTAGATCGACAATATGATGCGTTAAAAAAGTATGTTACCGATGAAAAGTATATCTATAGCGATAAGGCTAGTGGGAAAGACATGGAACGTGAAGGGTTTCAAAATATGTTAAAAGCAATGCGGTCTGGCGATACGTTGTATATTAAATCGATTGATCGGTTAGGTCGCAATAAAGCGCAAATCAAAGAGTATCTAGAGTATTTTAAACGGAACGGTATTCGGGTAAAAATTTTAGATATGCCTACAACAATGCAGGATTATCCAGAAGGTCAAGAATGGGTTTTAGATATGGTCAATTCTATATTAATCGAGGTATATACGACTTTAGCTCAACAAGAGCGTGAAACTCTCTTACAGCGTCAAGCCGAAGGTATAGCAGCGGCTAAAGCTAGGGGTAAGCATATGGGGCGACCAAAGTTAGAACTTCCTAAAGAATGGGATAAGTTATATAAAAAAGGGAAAAAAGGCGAAATCAAA
>NZ_JPYA01000141.1 GCF_000750005.1 Geobacillus icigianus
AAGGACTTGTCACTTAAAGTCTGCTTATTTTCTCTTAACCACTCTCCAGAAGATGTTAAAAATCTCTTACCGTCATAAACCATCTTCTCTTCACCAGTGAGATATTTTGTTAAAAAGATTCTATCGCCCTTTACCCCATATTTGTAAACTTTATTGTTATAATGATACACTTCACCCGTTTTCCGATTCACAAAGATGCTATACTCATCTAATGTAGTATGATGGATGCCATCAAATACCTTTACCTTGTTTTTACGCATCACACCTGCTCCTATTTGCTTGTCATCCCAATAAGGCTTTATCTCTACATCATTACTATCCTCATCAACAATAGGAACCCACTTTTTCCAATGTTTTTCTACTTCTTCATCAGTAAACGAAACATCTACAACATACAATTCACCTGTTTTGGCACAAATAACCTGATATTTCATTTCTATGCACTCCTCTCTAATTTTTTGTGCTACGCCCAACAACGATTTTCGTAATGAACCATTAAAACTTCTAACTGTGACTCGGATAACTTACGTTCTTGTTCCCACATTACCATTACAATCTCTTTGATTTTATCTTTTAGACCTAATGCCTTTACTAAAGTTTCATTTTCCAGTATTTTCTTTAATAAGTCACCAAAGCCAA
This sequence comes from Geobacillus icigianus, assembly GCF_000750005.1. Classification (GTDB taxonomy): domain Bacteria; phylum Bacillota; class Bacilli; order Bacillales; family Anoxybacillaceae; genus Geobacillus; species Geobacillus icigianus. Next base: position 640 of record NZ_JPYA01000141.1, read on the forward strand.
ACTCATCTTTCAATTTTGCTAAACGGTTTATAGCTACTTTGTTATTCATTAACGCTTGTCTGATTACATTGCGAATATTTACACCTTTTTCTATTGCAATTAATTCCTCTAACTCTTCAAACTCTCTTACAGCTCTATCCATATCAAGGTCTATATCGTCTATTAAACTATCAACATCTAAACCCAATTTTTCATCAGCTATATACTCTAGACTAATTCCTTTATAGCCACTTTCAAGTTCCTCTTCACCAATCAGTAAACAGATTTCTTTTTTCCTAGATAACATCATTTTTGTATTACGCTCACAACTGTAAGCAAAGGCTCCTAAACTGTTTTCCTCAGGTAAATTACCCCTACGAGTATTTAATTGACGAAGATAAAATACACCTGCCCATTCACGCTCTCTACTGGTTGTCGGTGTTCCTACTTCTAACATCACCTCAAACATCTCTTGGCTCGTAGGGTTTATCGAAAATGTTAACATTTCTCTCTACCTCCAATCTTTAGTCAAATATTTTCACATAGTTATAAAACGTATGTTGCTGAATTCCTAACTCCTCAGCTATCTCTCTAACCGTCTTTTCCCCTGCTTTATACTTTAAGAAAGCTTCGTAAAACCCCTCTGGATAACCACTGCTAGGTCTGCCTGTTCTTTTCGACTTGCGGAAACGTTCCTCTTCTACCAACTTATCATTGAATTTCATTGCCTTTTCTAAAATCTCCAACCCCTCTTTAGAAGTAAATGACTCCTCATCATACGTCTTATTTAAAATCTCCAACTCAACGCCTTTCTTTCTTAAAGACTTTACAAACTCGCAAACCTCATATAACGAATTGCAAATATTACCTAAACTACTGATGACTAATGTGTCGCCACTTCTTAATTGACCCATCATCTTTTCATACTGCTTTAAATCCGTGAATCCATTCGGTGCTACCAAGTCGACATACAATTTATCTGGTAACGCTACACCTTCAAAGTTTAATAACTCCTGATACTTTTTAGCCCTGATATAACCTACTCGCTTGCCCATTGTTATGAACCCCCTCACTTTTAAAATCCAACTGCTGCTCCTAACCCAATTAGCATACTGCACATCGCCATTAAGCTGATACACGATGCGATCCTCGATACTCGTGAAGAATCTGAATCAAAAAAAGTATGCAATAACGGTATTGCTACGAATATTGACACCGCTGTTATGAAATAGAACATTGCCGATAGGAAATTTGCCATTGCTAACAGCCTCCCATTCTTTTTTGTAATTTTTTACTCATTTAGTATTTATTACCTATACGTTGTTTGAAGTATAGCATGACGTTACAAACGTAGGCAATACTTTTGTAAAAGTTTTTATTAATTTTATAGAAATTTTTTTATCCCCTTAAAACCCTTGATAATACTGACTTTTAAAGGCGACCCCCTAAACCAAACGAGAGCCTTTTTTTGACCGATTTTGAGCGAGAAAATTTCATTCGAAGGGTTGAATAGCCCCCAAACACTTAAAAGCGATTGTGGGAGATTTTTGAACGAGAGGATTTATTTTTTAAAAGAGTTGAAATAAAAATACCCCTACAAGCGATTGTAAGGGGGCTTTTGAACGAGATTTTTTCATTTTAAGGGGTTGATACCAGAATACGACTAAAAACGATTGTAGGCGATTTTTGAAAGAAATAATGATAAAAAACTTGGACTTAAAACTGATTAAAAAGCCAAAAGATGCCTCTACCTTTCTTTTACTCTCAAATTTCTCTCATTGTCGCTACTAGATACAGGGATAAGAATAAAAAAAGTCCCTTCCGAACGGTAGGGATTTAATTCAATGCTAATAATTGCTCCATCTCTTTTAACAATTTCTCTGCACCCTCACGACTTAAAATGATTTTACCGCCTGCCAACTTGAAGTTGTCATTAGATATCTTTCCCGTTACCATGCAAGTCATATCTGGTTTGTATTTTTGTAGAACGATACAATCTCCGTCTAAAAAGATTTCCAACGAATCTTTGATGTTAATATCAAGTGTACGACGTAATTCCATAGGTATTACAATACGACCAAGCTGATCTAATTTACGAACAATACCTGTTGCTTTCATTTACACACCTCCAATTTATCTTATTTTTGAAATAAATTTTACAATTTTCTTGATAAACAAACAATATTTATATTTTGATAAACAAACAATATTTATATTTTATGGAAAATAGTTA
>NZ_JPYA01000142.1 GCF_000750005.1 Geobacillus icigianus
TCCCGCAACGAAGCACCGCTTCCTTTGTGACGACCCGCAGCCCGTCAAACTTCTCCGAAGGGAAACTATACGTACGGCACCAACCGCGAGCAGTCATCGATATAAGCGATCAGAAACGTTTTCTGGGCTTTCCCATGGACGCGAATCGTGGGTCCATGGGATAAGTCTCCTTGCCATAGCTCATTGATCTGGTCATACGCAAAACGCTTTCGCTCCGGCATCGGCAAGATTTCTTTTCCCACTAGGTTGTGTTTTTTCAACAGTCGATATATAGTAAAATATGAGAGGGTGGTAGGAATGTCCCCCTGCTTGGTGAGTTGTTCATAGAAAACGGTAACGGGCATGGTGGGATGTTCCTTCCTCAACGCTAGAATATGATCCTCATCATCGGGCGACAGACGTCTGGAGCGGCCGCGGTCCGAACGGCGCTTCGGCTTCAAGGCGTCGAAGCCCCCTTTTTTGTATCGAGCACACCAATCCAGAATCGTCTTCGTCGCAATGAGTTTGTCCCCTTGATGAGGAATCGAGTGCACTCGCCCGCCCACCTCATTCAAATACGCTTTGGGTTCCACCTGCCCATTCACCAACGGAGCGATCAGCCCGTACCGAAACAGGGCGATATCGTGTCTCATCGATTCATCCATCCGGATCTCCTCCTTGCCTCTCTGTGATTTTGGACCGTCCCGGTCCCTCTGTCCCCTATCTTACGAAACGGCTCGAGATTCGTCGAGAGGAAGGGTTTGTGGAAACATCAACAGTCCCCTTTTTTGGTTTTTAATAGAAATTTAGGATGTGATTTAATCTGCAAACAGATGCCATCTCTCGTTGGCCCACAGGTCTTGGATGATCGAGCCCACCCCCCGTCCCTCCAAGAGCTGCATCCACCAGACGGCCCGTTCGGTTCTTGCGTTCCCCACAGGGCCGATGATCTCCCATCTCCTCGCCGCCACGTGATGCAAGCGGGGGAGATTCCGGAAAAATCGTCGGACATAAAACAAAATGACCCCCTTGGTGGGAAAATCAACCTGTTTGGTCTTCGCTCCTTGTTCTGGTGGTTCGAGCCATGCTTTGACCGCTTGCCAGATGACGGATAGGGTATATTGAACATACGGGAGGAGGAATGAAGGCAGCACACTCACGGTTTTGCGGCATTCCTGACAACGATATCGTGCGATCCAAAGGTGATACTCCCCCTCTGCCGTCAACGCATAGCGTTGGTAATACCCGTGACGATGCAAGGGGCGGCGGGATAGACAGTGGGGACATTGGTTTACATCAGGAAAATCGTTCCCTTTCCCACGATCCGTATACGTTTGAATGTCAATGCCAAAGTCGTGAAACTGGATCACACTTCCTCCCCCCCCCTTGAAACGAATGGAAATCTTCGTCCGAAACAATTCACAAAAAAATTAGCACATTCCTTCAGAAAAGGGGAGAGGGATTTCTGAAAGAATGTGCAAAAAAATGGGTGTTTTGTGCTGAAATAAAATGATAATTTACAGTTCGGGTACGTACCGAACGCATCATGCATCATCGTCCCTTGATATCGGGGAAGAATCCTAATGTCTAGGTCGCTTTCTTTCCACGGGAAGCGTGAGGAGCCACGTACGTATATTTCGATGTGCACGCGATAGGAACCCATGCCCGTTTCCCTTCGATGCGCAAACTCGTTTCATCGACATGCAAGATGTTGGAATCCAGCAAAGTTTCTTCGATGATGTCCAAGTTGGGTTCCAGCGCTTCGCGTCCTCGTTTCACCATATTGGTAAGAGTTCCTGTGCTGATCGAGTGCTGATATAACGCTTCGATCATCTCACTTAAACGCTTGTACGGAATCAATTGAATATGGTGTAAATAAACAACGAGCGCAATGAGTCGTGGGCCATATTGCACATGATTCGTTACATGTGGTGGGAACGGGGCTTGTTGGACACATTGGCAATGCGGACACGATTTCACCTCACGCTCGTGTTGGGTGACTTCGATCGCCGCAGGAGGGAGATCGAACACTTGACGGACATCGACTTTGAAAGGTTGGACTTCACACAAAGAAGCCCCACATCCTTGACACCTGTTCACACGATGGACGACACGATGATGGGGATGTTCCACTTGACGGAGCGTCGTTCCACGATGTCCTTCTTGTCCGCCTGGCTTTTTGCCAGATGGCTTACGTGAAGAACGAGGGCGGGCAAAACGGTCAGAGGATGGGGGCAAATGGCTATTGGAGCTGTTTTTTTTCGTGCGTGCTTCCAGCTCTTGAATGCGACCTCTGAGTCGTTCATTTTCTTTGCTCAAGTGTTTGTTTTTCTGACGCAACTGTTCGTTTTCTTGGATGAGCTGATGAATGAACTGGTTTTGTTGTTGGATTTTGCCCATGAGGCTCTCCATTGTCAATACAGCTTGTTGTACCGTCAACATGTGATTCACCTTCTTGTCTATGGGTATTCACATCATAGACAAGAAATACAAAAACTATTCAACTCACTTTATTATGTCGCTGAATAGTTACTTGGTCGAAATGTTATTCTAAAAAACGAAATAAAAAATCCTTTCTTTCTACCCTGTTAGGGTGCGAAATGTGAGGAATATACTGAATATGTATTACTATAAAATGCTCTGTTATCTTGGGAAGGGAAAACTATGGATCTATAGAAGATAAACCATTATATAACACAAAAATATAAAAGATAAGGAGGCAAGCGTATGGAAAGATATATTTTAGTGAGTACTATTTTAGGTTTTATAGTATTATTATTT
>NZ_JPYA01000143.1 GCF_000750005.1 Geobacillus icigianus
ATTTATGCTGTCGCTTTTCCTTGTCTCGACATCGTTTCTTTTTTTGTTTAAGCAGTATATACAAGTAGATAAAGATTTTATCAGCAATGACAATGTAAGGATGATCGAAATTACAGGAAAAGATGAACACGGTAATCATTCACGTTCACTAAAGATTTATGATGAAAATAAACTGAGGTCTATTCTTTCTAAGTATAAAGGTATACGTATATATACGATGTATCAACTAAACTTTGGAGTTGAAGATGAAAAAGGAAATAGGTATTTTATTTATGGAGTAGATGAAGAGGCAGCACGTTTTTTAGGGAACTGTCAGTTGGATGCGGGGGTTGCTTGTTCAAAACTAAAAACATCACAAATCAATCTACAAATTCCTATTGTTCAGGTAGAGGATGGGGGAATGAGCAGCCACGTTCGTTCTAAATTCCTTGTAAAGAATAAGCAAGGAATTCTTCAAAAAAATCCTTTTACTTTATATACTGAAGATGAAGGCATGTTTACAAGCCATACATTATATGTCGGAAAGCAGACATTTCAGAACATCATTGAAATCGCCTTTCGTACAAACTGGAGCGAGTTCCAAAGAGAATATGATCAACATAATCCGTTTGGTGTCGAAATCGTAAAAAGTATGTACATATATGTAGACAACATATCCGATATCGATCGTATCGCCAAAAGGCTTGAAGAGCACGGGTACCACGTCCGCTACACATTTAAAGCGTTTCATGACTTTACGTTGTCGCTTCGCAATACAGCTGTTATTGCTTCATTACTATCGATAATAATTGTTATGATTGCTGCTGCATATCTCATTTTTTCTTTTCGAGCTTATTTACAAGTACAGCAAAAAGACATGGGAATATTAAAACAATATGGGTACAGCTCAGAGAATATAAAATCCATCTATTCATACAATATTTTCCATATTTTTAAAAACGCAGCGACTATTATATTTCTATACTCCATTGTTATCGGTATGTATCTTATTCCCACTGACCAATTTTTGTATATTGGATATGTAATGTTTATCTTGTTGCTTATCATACTGCTTGTTTACCGGATCATTGTGAAAAATGTTTTACATTCCTATTGTTCGAAAAATATAATGGTCTTACTAAAGCTAAGTAAAGAGTTCGAGTAGACGGAAAATTTCCATCTGTATCTTCTGACCATTTGATTTTATGCGTTGTTGAAAAGTGGCGAACGCCGTTGTAGAAACGACGAGAGCGAAGAAAGAGCATTGTCGTTTTCATATCATTACGCCGTCTTCAAAAAACGACTGAGCGACGCGGAGTGAAGAAGGGACGAGGGCGCATGAAACGCCCTTGTTGCATTTTCGCGAAAAAACGAATACGCTCTCTCCCCCAAGTGCGACCGTTTTGGGGCCGCTTTAAGCAAATAGACTCACATTTCGCACCCTAACAGATAGCAGTATCAGGCGAAGCAGTCGTTCCGGATCCACCGCTGGACGACCCGTTTTTTCCGTGTACAGGGGAACCACCCCATCGTGAATGACGGAAACGTCAACCGCTTCGTTCGTTTGGCGCAGGAGATGATGTGGGGGAACCCGTTCCTCCATGTCGATGACTGGAAACAGACGAGGCTGAGTCGAGGGATGTTTAGGTGCTTTCATGATCTGCTCACGCTCCATTGCAACGCTTCTTCTTCCTTTTTCGACATAAGCCCCCTACATCCCTGCCTTGGCGTGTACTTTTTCACCGGCCTTCTAGAGGGGAGGTGATTTAAGGAAACAGGCTGCTTACCAGCCTCGTTTCTCAAATAGAAAAGCCCTGTCGCATTAGAGCATCTTTCACACGCTCCCCCATTGTTCAAAAGAAATAACCGTTTTTCACCGGCCTTCTAGGGCAATTTTTTTGGGCAAATGATTTGCGAAATTCGTCTCCTCCTTCTATAATTATCTCTAGTTCGAGATATTTGGAATAAAGATAAATGTGTGCCGTTGTGGCAAGCGGCACACACTAACATGCTGAGACATCGAAGAAAGGGAGTATGCATCATGACGAAAGTACTGTATATCACCGCCCATCCCCACGACGATACACAATCGTACAGCATGGCGGTCGGGAAGGCGTTTATTGACACCTACCAACAAGTGCATCCGGATCATGAAGTGATTCATCTCGACTTGTTTAAAGAATACATTCCGGAAATTGATGTTGATGTGTTCAACGGTTGGGGCAAGCTTCGCTCCGGGAAATCGTTTGAAGAGCTGTCTGACGAAGAAAAAGCGAAAGTCGGGCGGATGAACGAGCTGTGCGATCAGTTCATCTCTGCGGACAAATACGTGTTCGTTACGCCGATGTGGAACTTTTCTTTCCCGCCGGTATTGAAAGCGTACATTGACGCGGTGGCGGTGGCCGGCAAGACCTTTAAATATACGGAACAAGGGCCGGTCGGGCTGCTCACCGATAAAAAAGCACTCCACATTCAGGCGCGCGGCGGTTTTTATTCAGAAGGCCCAGCGGCAGCGATGGAAATGGGACATCGCTATTTAAGCGTCATTATGCAATTTTTCGGCGTGCCGTCGTTTGAAGGCTTATTCATTGAGGGGCATGCGGCTGTGCCGGAAAAAGCGGAAGAAATTAAGGCGAACGCCATTGCCCGGGCGAAAGACTTGGCTCATACGTTTTAATTAAAGTTTTCCGCCTCACTCTATGAGCGATCGTCCACTGATCGAACGGAACATCTTTTTTGGATCCGGCTAAGGTGCGAAATGGAGGTGTGAAATGTGAGTATGGTATAATAACCGTATCAACGAGGGAGTGGAGGTTTCTCTTTTGTGAACGAACAGAAGCCAAATGAGCGGGTGCGTCTGCACGCGGCAACTGCTGTATTGGCCGCTGTCTGGTTCGGTTGGTTGTTGCTTTCGGGCGGTTGGAATCCGCTTCCGCCCCGCCTTGACCATTCGCTTGACCTTGTTTTGGGGCTTGCCGCTGTTGTTGCTTGTTGGCTCGTCGCTGTGCAAGGGTGGGCGGTGTTCCCGCATACATTGTCAATGGAACGGTTGATTATGGGGGCGTTATTTTTTTCAGCGGGAGCGCTTTTTTCATGGTCAACGGTGTGGTCGTTTACAGCGACTGGCGTGTCGGCGGCGCTGTTTGCGCTTGCTGCCCGCTTGACGTTGGCCGCGGGTTTTCTTTTTCTGTTTTCGCGCCCGGATGAAGTGATGGAGCGGCATAGCGGACAGCGGTGGCAAGCGTTTTTGGCCGCTTTTGCTTACACAGCTGTCGTCGGGCTGTTCATTCATATGGTGGTGACGGTGGGAGCGGAGGACGGGACAAGCCGCTGGCGACTTTGGTGGCAGGTCGGAACCGGTGTGACTGGCTTGCTTGACGTGGCGGCGGGGGTGCTCGTGTGGCGCCGCTGGCGACAAGGCGGCTCTTCTTCGCTTTTATACTGGCCGCCGGCTTGTTTGTTGTTTGCCCTTGGACAGGCGTTGCTGCTGGTTGGCGACGGGTCACGGCTTTGGGGGCCTTTGTATGAGATGGCCGGCTTCTTGTATGTGGTGCGCGCGATGTACGCGGAAACGGTGGAAAAGCCGTACACCGAGCTGAAGCAGCGCGAACAGCAGCTTGAGATGATGGCCAATGCGCTCGGTGAAGGGTTGCTGATGGTCAATCGGGACGGGCGCATCGTTTGGATGAATCCGGCGGCGGGCCGCTTGATCGGCGCCGCTCCGGGTGAGGCAAAAGGAAAGCCATTGTTTTCATTTGTCTCGCTGGCGCGTCCGGATGGGGCTGCCTGGGATTGGAAGCAGCTGCGTCGCGTTGTGAAACGTTTGAAAAGCGGCGAAGTGATTCGCGTCGAGGAAGAGCCGTTTCGGCGGCGGGACGGCGTTTGCTTGCCGGTCGGTTATACGCTCGCGCCCGTGATGGAAAACGGAACGTTGACCGGGCTCGTCGCCGTCTTGCGCGACATGACCGAGAAAAAAGAAAAGGAGCGGCTTGAGCGCGAACGCGAGCAGCTTGATTTTGAAATGTCGTTGGCCGCCAATATGCAACGGTCGCTCTTGCAAGCGTCGGCTGCAGCCGATCTGCCTTCCTATGTGGACATTGGGGTTCTCAGCGTGCCTGCTCGCGTACTTAGCGGGGATTTTTATCATTTCGCGGTCCACCAGAGGTCGGTGTCCGTTGGGATTGCCGATGTGTCGGGAAAGGGCATTCCGGCGGCGATGATCATGACGTTAATGAAGTTTATTCTAGACCGGACCGTTCATTACGGGACGCAGCCGCATGTGTATCTCGACTTGCTGAATCGGTTTGCCTACGATTACACGGAACCGTCCATGTTTGTGACGATGGTAGTCGGCAACTACAATGAAAAAACGCACGCTTTTTCCTACGCGTGCGCGGGGCATGAGCCGGCGCTTCTCTATAAGGCGAAAACAAAACAGTGCGTGCCGCTCCGCGCCAAAGGATGCGCGCTCGGTTTATTTCCGCAATTTTCCTTTGAAACTCAGTCGGTCGTGCTAGAGCCGGGGGATTTTGTGTTGCTGTACACGGACGGAGTGACCGAAAAACGCAACGCCGAAATCGATGACGGGTTTTCCGTTCTTGCTTCGATGCTCGCCCGCGTCAATCTCGATCAGCCTGCTGCGCAAATCGTTCACGAGCTATATGAGCAAATTCGGGCGTATCACCGATACGAACAAAAGGATGATCAGACATTGCTGCTGCTGCGCCGCCGTTAGTGCCTGTCCGCACTCGGCGGCGCCGTTTTTGGTTCGGCGAGCGATGGTTCGAATGCGGAGCAACGCGCAGCCGCCGTCTTTTCTTCGCCAACAGCATGATCCCTCTTTCTTCCTTCGTTTGGCTTGACGGTGTGAAGATCAGGACGGATGGGCGGCAAGCTGCCGTTTCAGTTTGTCGATTGCTCGCTTTTGGATGCGGCTGATCGTCATTTGTGAGACGCCGAGCCGTTCGGCGAGCGAGCGCTGCGTTTCTCCGCGGCGGAAAACGGCGTCAATGACGAGCCGTTCCTGCTCGCTCAGCTTGTCGATCGCCTGCTGCAAATCCAAACGTTCGATCAGCGCTTCAACCTCATTTGTCTGATCAGCGATAAATTCTCCGATGGTCGTTCCGTCCTTTTCGCTGTCTTGCACGGGGGCGTCGATCGAAACAGGCTGGTAATGGTCGCGGCCGGCCAAAATTTCAATCGTCTCCTCCGCTGATAAGCCTAGATGGTCGGCGATTTCATCGATGGTCGGCGAACGTTCCAGCTTGATGGTCAACTCGTCGATGGCTTGCTGCACTTTGCTTCCTTTTTCTTTCACCTTGCGCGGCACTTGAATGTACCACGCTTTGTCGCGCAAATAGTTTTTCATATAGCCAATTAAGCTTTTCATCGCGTACGATTCGAAGCTCGTCCCTTGGTTTGGATCGTAATGCTCAAGGAGACGCAAAAACGACAACCGTCCGACTTGAAACAAATCTTCGTAAAAGTCGGGGCGGCTGCGCGCCATTTTTCTCGCCGCCGCCACAATCAGCGGTTCAAAGCGGACGAGCAACGCCGTCGCCGCTTCTTCCGCCTTCGTTTGTTGGTAAGCAGCAATCAAGGCGTCAAGCTTGCTCTTGGACAGAGGAGGGGGATATAGAGTCATGGGCATGCTCTCCTTCTCCGCGATGGCGGAATTTCGTCAGGCGGACTTCCGTTCCGCCTTTTGTGCTGACAGTGACGTCGTCCATGAGCGCTTCCATTAAAAAGAGGCCGAGGCCGCCGACTTTGACGTCTTCAAGCGGTTTCGCGGACAGGGGTGCCGCCTGCTTGGCCGCCCGTTTGTAATCGAACCCTTTGCCTTGATCTTTGATGATGATCGACAGCGCGTCGGTGCTTATCTCAAAGCGAAGATGAATGACGCCGCCTGCCCCGTTGTAGGCATGCAGCACCGCATTGTTACATGCTTCGGAGACGGCGACTTTCATATCCTCTATTTCCTCATACGAAAATCCCATTTTGGCGGCCAGCCCGTACAAAGTCAGACGCGCGATATCGATGAATTGCGCATCGGCTGGAATCGACAGCTGTACGATCGTTTCGTGCTCTTTCATGATTGGCTCTCGATCCTTTCTGTCGTGTCATTTGTTTCGGAAAAAAAGTGAGAGACGCCGGTTAAATCAAACAGACGCTGTACTTTGGGCGGCACGTTTTCAATCAGAAAGGGAGCTCCTTGCTTTTTGCGGGTTTTCAGCAGCGCCACAAACATGCCGATGCCGGTGCTGTCAATGTACGTCAACCCGTCTAAGCGGATGACAAGCGTTTTGGCCGCGTCATGGGCGAGCGGTTCAATGGCACGCCGAAACTGTTCGGCCGCCGCTAAATCAAGCTCCCCTTTTATGTATACCACGTGTCGGTCTGACTGTTCGTCATGAACGAGATGAAATTGTTTCTTTTCCATTTCCATTCACCTCAAATGATCGCTCGTTTGTTTTTACGGTCGCATGCTCTTGTCCACCAATCAGGCGTTTACAATGACTATACCCCTATTTTATACTATTTGAAACAGAAAAGGGGGATGATCCGTGTTCGAAAAATGGAAGTCATGGGCAAAGAGGCTGAAACGGGAAATTTTCGTCTTGTATTCGGCCAGCCGCGACCGCCGCGTCTCGGTCTGGCTGCGTCTCTTTATGCTGGCTGTCGCGGCGTACGCGTTCAGCCCGATCGATTTGATCCCCGATTTCGTTCCGGTTCTCGGGTACGTGGATGATTTGCTGCTTGTGCCGCTTGGCATTTACTTGGCGCTCAAGTGGCTGCCGAAAGACATTGTCGCCGAACATCGGGCGCGGGCGGAAGAGCTCGCTAGGCGCGGCAAACCGACGAATTGGACCGCCGGGGCGCTGATCCTGCTTTTGTACGTACTGCTTGCTGTTGGCCTGCTCCGGTGGCTGATTTCAGGGCGCCTTTGATGGCGGGGGCAAAGGATTGGTGCTTTTGGTTGGAAAGCGAGCTTCCCCGATGGCTGCCGTTCACTTCGCTTTGCCGTTGGTGTGTTTTTGGTTACAATGATAAAGGAAAAAGCCGATGGCAAAGGAGTGGCTCAAAATGCCGATTCTGAAAAACGACTGGGCTCCGCTGCTTGAAGAGGAGTTTCAAAAGCCGTATTACGTAAAGCTGCGCGAGTTTTTAAAAGAGGAGTACCGGACGCGGACGATTTATCCGGATATGCACGATATTTTTAACGCCCTTCATTATACGCCGTACGCGAACGTCAAAGTCGTGCTGCTCGGGCAAGACCCGTACCACGGCCCGGGGCAGGCGCACGGGTTGAGTTTTTCCGTCAAGCCGGGCGTGCCGGTGCCGCCGTCATTAGTCAACATCTTCAAAGAGCTACATGACGATCTTGGCTGCTACATCCCGGATAACGGCTACCTTGTGAAATGGGCAAAGCAAGGGGTGCTGTTGTTAAACACGGTGTTGACCGTCCGCCGCGGCCAAGCGAATTCCCACCGCGGCAAAGGGTGGGAACATTTCACCGACCGCGTCATTGAACTCGTCAATGAAAAAGACGATCCGGTCGTCTTTTTGCTTTGGGGCCGGAATGCGCAAGAGAAAAAAGCACGGATTACGAATCCGCGCCATCATATCATCGAGGCGCCGCACCCGAGCCCGTTTTCCGCCGCGCGCGGCTTTTTCGGCCACCGCCCATTTTCGCGGACGAACGCGTTTTTAACCAAGCACGGACGTGAACCCATTGACTGGCAAATCGAAAACATCGGCGCCCGCGCCGAGTGAGCGAGGAGGAAGAAGCATGTCCATTTCCTTTGCCGCCATTGTTGGAAAAATGGAAGATGAGCTCCGCAAAGCGAAGGCGGCTCATGATCCGCAGCGGATGCGCGAACATATCGCCGCTGTTCGTGCCTTATGCGATTTAATGCTGGAAACAACAGCTCAACCGCAGCCAGCCGTTCCCTCTCTCTCAACAGGGCCGCTTGTCGTCGGCGGGCCGATGTCGGTTGCTGGTGGGCTGTCGTTAGGATCCGTTTCCGGCCGGGGGCGCTCCCCTGACATTGATGACGAGGCGAACGGGGAGTCGTTGTTAGATTTTTGAGGGAAAGACAAGGAAAACCTGTGAAGCGGCTCTTTCCTTTTAACACATTCACCGAGAAGTCTCCCACCTCGAAATGGAATGTAGGTAGGAGATGTTCATATAGCTTGTTCTGTTTGGCGCCGGAGGGCAAGAAGCGGTTCTCCGGCCTGAATGCAGGTCTGGCCAGTGGCGCTCCCGATCGCCCGGTTCCATCGATAGGTTCCGATCGATTAGTCATTGGTTGTCATGGAACATTCCCATTGAATTGAGAGAAAATAATCTTCCATTTAGAAAGGCGGGACAGTTATGAAAACATTTGTCCTTCTCGGCGCGCTCAATGCGTTTTTAGCCGTGGCGTTAGGAGCGTTTGGCGCACACGGGTTGGAAGGGAAAATTCCGGATCGGTATTTGGAGATTTGGAAAACGGCGGTGCAATACCAAATGTTTCATGCGGCAGGCTTGTTGGTCGTCGGCCTGTTGCTTAGCAAGGCGCCAAATGTCGGGCTGATCGGTGCCGCGGGCTGGGTGATGCTGGCGGGGATTGTTCTGTTTTCTGGCAGCTTGTACGTATTAAGCGTTACGCAACTCAAGCCGCTTGGCGCCATCACCCCATTGGGCGGTATTGCTTTTTTAATCGCTTGGGTGATGATCGGATATGCGGCGTTGAAGTGGCTGTAACGCGGAGGCGAACGAAAAGGCCGGTGGCGGGCCGTATGGTTTGGCGGAAGCTGACAACGATCGCCAGCTTAATCGGTTGCGGGCCATATCGTGTGGAGGAAGCGACCCGTTCGTATCTAGCGATGATCAAGGGGTTGATCCCCAAAGCGATCTATCGTTCAGATCCGACCAACACCTCGTGTGACAAAAGCGGTCGGTGCGTCTATACCGATGAGAGAGAGGGCTGACCGGAGAGGCGATCTCCCCCTAAAGAAAGACGCAACATCCCGTGTGGCAGGGAAGCGGCAGGCGCTTATATAGCGATAAGAGAGGGTGTCCCGAGTTTTTGGGACACCCTCTGGCATAAAGGGACAGCTTGGGACGCCGCTCAGCGCGGAGAATAGGAGGAAAGCGGCGCCGCTGTCGCACCGGCGAACGGGTATTCGTAGGCGATTTCCCCTTCAAAGGTGACGTAATCGAGGTAAATCATCGGGATCAAATAGCGCGTTCCCGTTTGCGGATCGCTCAAAATGACATGGTCGCGCCCCGCTGCCTCAATCACGCCGCGGAATACTTTCGCGTTCCACTCACGGTTGTTTTCAAACGTCGCATACACCGTGGCGACTTTCCCTTTGTTTAACCGCAAAATGTTTTCAATATACGACTCTTCAAGCGGCAACATCCCCGGAATTGCCGCTCCTGCCGCCGCAGGCGCAGCGGCGGTAGTCGGTGTCGGTGCGGTGAAGGTCGGCGTTTGCAGCCCAAATGTCGGCGGCGTCATCGCCGGAGCGGAGACCGCTTGCGGATAGTACGAATATGGGTACCAAGCTGGATAATACGGTTGCGGATACGCATAGCCGTATGGATACGGCGTGGATGGCTGTTGCCGCTGCTCTTCTTCCTCCGAATAAAAGTGATAGTCTGTATAGTTGGACATAGGAACCCCTCCTCATATGAAAAAATGTCAATAAACGCGCGGACAATCGGATGGAGTCGGCGCAAAAAAGCAGTGTGATTTATACCGGCCGACGTTCCATTGGTTGAACCATTGCGGTGGGCAAGGCTCGCCTTCAGGCGGCTTAAAAAACCAAAGCGCATTGGTGGCGGGATGGTAGCGCCAGCCGCGGATCACTTGGCGTGCCAATCCAATATCAATATCGCGCGCCCGTTGGTAAAAGTACCCTTTTTGCACCGCTTCAAAGCCGCCGGGGCTCTGGAACACCATTTGCCGGATGGAGCGGATACCGCGGAAATCAAGGCAGTCGGCGATGACGCGGTTGACGCCGACGTTGCCGACCATGAGCATCCCAAGCCGCCCGTCTCCTTCCGCTTCTGCCCGCATGAGCCGAGCCAGCAGCTTCACGTCTTCTTCGGTGTGGGCTACAACGGCCATATCGTCACCTCAGTCGTTGTGAATTTCGACAGTAATAGGCTATTGGCGGAACGAGAAAATGGTGACAGGTGGACAAACGGTTAAAACGGAATTTCTGATTTTATATGTATGGGGTAGTTTGCCTGTATATGACCGAAACGAGCACTGTTGGCTAAAACCAACAACGGTTTTCGAATTGGGAAATGACATGGTAAAGCTGTATACACGATGAAATCACCATCACCCTAGAGGGCTGGTGAAAAACGGTTGTTTCTTTTGAGCAATGGGAGAGCATTTGAAAGACGATCCTCATGCGACAAGGCTTTTCTATTTGAGAAACGAGGTTAGTAAGCGACCTGCTCCCTTAAATCACCGGCCTCCTAGAAGGAGACCGCGAGTGCTTGCCGGTCGGCGTTCGCGCGGCTTGAAGCCGGGGGAAATAAGCAAAGGGGCCTGCAGGTAAGGCCCCTTTCTCGTTATACATGGAAGAACGAAGAAACTTGTTCCGCAGGCAAGCGAGTGCCGACAAAGAAAGAGCCAAACTCAGCAAAACGGGCGCTGACTTCGTCAAAGCGCATCTCATAAACGAGTTTTTTGAACTGGAGCGCATCATCGGAAAACAAGGTGACGCCCCACTCAAAATCATCCAAACCGACGGAGCCGGTGATGATTTGCGTTACTTTGCCAGCGTACTTTCGCCCTGTCATGCCGTGAGCGCGCATCAGGTCGCGCCGCTGTTCCATGGACAACATATACCAGTTGTCCTCGCCTTGGCGCCGCTTGTCCATCGGGTAGAAACAAATGTAGTTCGTTTTCGGCAATATCGGGTACAGGCGACGGCGCACTTCCGGAATTTGATACGGATCTTCGCTGCCGGATGCCAAATAATTGCTCAGTTCCACAACCGAGACGTAGGAATACGCCGGCAGCCAATATTCGGCCAGTTTCGTCTTGTTGAGCGCCGTTTCCACTTCATGAAGCTCATCAAGCGTCGGGCGCAAAATCATGAACAGAATGTCTGCTTTTTGCCCGACGATCGTGTAGATGGCATGGCTTCCTTGCTTCTCGTTTTCGGTCGTCTCCCATTGGTCGACAAGCGCCAAAAACTCAGCGATCGCCGCTTCGCGCTCCTCGCTCGGCAGCGTTTTCCACGCGCTCCAGTTGATTGTGCGGAAATCATGCAAACAATACCAGCCGTCCAACGTTTGGGCCGCTTCGCTCATCATCGGTCACTCCTTATCATCGAGTATGTCCATCACTACTATACCATAGTCTGGCCAAAAACGCGGCGCATGGCGCATGAAAGCAAATGTACGGAATTGTTCCAAAAGATGAATTATTGGTTGGAAGGGCTTTCCTTCATTGCGTTTCCGCTGAAAAGAGGTATGCTTATAAGTAGAAGGACAGGATGGCGTGATGACCGTCGCTCTAGGAGGCCGGAGAAAGGGAGCGGTCGGGCGGCCGCACGCCAACCGCGAAAATGAAGGAGGCGTAACTGGTGGCAAATGATTTGTTTGCGGCGTTACAAGCAAAGGTGGCCGGAACGGGACGGAAAATCGTGTTTCCAGAAGGCATGGATGACCGCATCTTGGCGGCGGCCAGCCGTTTGGTGACAGAGCAAGTGCTTCAGCCGATCGTTCTTGGCGACGAACAAGCGGTGCGGGTGAAGGCAGCGGCGCTTGGCTTGTCACTGGAAGGTCTACAGATTGTCAATCCGCGCCGTTATGCTAGGTTTGATGAGCTGGTTGCGGCCTTTGTCGAACGGCGTCAAGGAAAAGTGACCGAGGAGGCGGCGCGCGAACTGCTGCTCGATGAAAACTATTTCGGTACGATGCTCGTTTACACGGGAGCCGCTGACGGTTTGGTGAGCGGGGCGGCCCACTCAACGGCCGACACCGTCCGACCGGCGTTGCAAATCATTAAGACGAAACCGGGCATCCGCAAAACATCGGGCGTGTTCATTATGGTGCGCGGGGAGGAGAAGTATGTGTTCGCCGATTGCGCCATCAACATTGCCCCCGACAGCCGGGATTTGGCGGAAATCGCCGTTGAGAGCGCTCAGACGGCGAAAATGTTCGGCCTTGAGCCGCGGGTGGCGATGCTCAGCTTTTCCACGAAAGGATCGGCTTCCTCGCCAGAGACGGAAAAAGTCGCAGAGGCGGTGCGGCTGGCGCGTGAGATGGCGCCGGGGCTCGTCATTGACGGCGAGTTCCAGTTTGACGCCGCTTTTGTCCCGGAAGTGGCGAAAAAGAAAGCCCCCGATTCCCCGATTCAAGGCGATGCGAATGTGTTCATCTTCCCGAGCCTTGAGGCGGGCAACATCGGCTACAAGATCGCCCAGCGCCTTGGCGGCTTTGAAGCGGTCGGACCGATTTTGCAAGGGTTGAACAAACCGGTTAACGACCTTTCACGCGGCTGCAGCGCGGAAGATGCGTATAAGCTTGCCCTCATTACCGCCGCTCAGTCGCTTGGAGAGTGAGGGGAAAAAGAAAAGGCCATCGTGCGGCTCGCGTGCGCCGGTGAAGAAGGGAGAAACGGATTCGCTCAAAAGGTCACCGAGACCGACCGGATGACGGCAGGAAAGGGTTGAAAAGCTCGCCCTTTCTTGATGCGAAGAGAAGATATTTTTGGATATAGTGACAGAAGAGGGTGCCCTGCG
Organism: Geobacillus icigianus; assembly: GCF_000750005.1. Taxonomy (GTDB): domain Bacteria; phylum Bacillota; class Bacilli; order Bacillales; family Anoxybacillaceae; genus Geobacillus; species Geobacillus icigianus. Next base: position 12,736 of record NZ_JPYA01000143.1, read on the forward strand.
TGTTCGGGACACCCTCTTTCATGCTGAACGGGAAGAACGCTTTTCTCAGCGCGGCCGCAGGTGGGGGAAACGTCCATTGCTGAGGCATTAGTAACGATTGGGCGAAGCGCACTCGTGTAAAGGCCGGCTGTTGTTCGGCGATCCGGTTGCGCAACATCTCCATCGATTGTGCTATAATGGGGGCGGAATGATCAACGTAAGGAGCTAACCGTGATGAGCCATGAATTGTTGCGGCAGCCGAAGTGGAGAGTGATCGACCAGTCTCATTTCGGCCCGCTGTTTGATGCGAAACAGTCGTTTGCGACGGACGACGCGCTATGCACCGCGGTCGGGTCCGGGCGGTCGGATCCGGTCGTGCGCACTTGGGTGCACGAGCATACCGTCGTTTTAGGGGCGGCGGATACGAAGCTTCCCCACATCGCCGAGGCGGTGTCGTTTTTGCGCCGACAAGGTTACCGCGTCGTCGTCCGCAACTCCGGCGGCCTCGCTGTCGTGTTGGATAGCGGGGTGCTGAACATTTCTCTTGTTTTTCCGGAAACAGGCCGTTCCATTGCCGTTGAGCAAGGGTATGAAGCCATGTGTGCGCTCATGGCTGCCATGCTCGCCCCGTACGGCGTCACCATCGAAGCAGGGGAGGTCGTCGGTTCGTATTGCCCGGGCCGCTATGACTTGAGCATCGGCGGCCAAAAGTTCGCTGGCATTTCCCAACGGCGCGTGCGCGGCGGTGTTGCTGTGCAGATCTATCTTTGCGTTACGGGAAGCGGCTCGGCGCGCGCTGAGCTGATTCGCCGCTTTTATGAGCTCGGGCGGCAAGGAAAACAAACGACTTTCGCCTATCCCCTTGTCGACCCGGCAGTCATGGCCTCGCTGTCCGAACTTACCGGCCGCCCGTTGTCCGTCGATGAGCTGTTGGTTGCCCTCTGGCGAACGCTGCAATCGTTTGGCGGTCAGCTGTATTCCTCTGTTCTTGATGGGGAAGAATGGGAGTGGTACGAATATTATTGGGCCCGCATGGTGGAACGGAATGCCGTCGTGTCTTTCGAAAAACCGAGCGGAACGGGGGACGTGGCCGCCGACGTTTAGAAGGCTGGTGAAAAACCGCTGATTCCCTTCATCAATGGGAGAATGATTGAAACGCAGGCCCGATACAACAAAGGTTTTTCTAATGGAGAAATGACATGGTAAAGCCGTATACGCCATTAAATCACCAGCCTCTTAGGGGCGGCAGGAGAAGAGCGGGACTGGCCGACAAATATAGGATGCCGCAAACAGTGCGGCATCCTGTTTCATTACTCGGCGATTTTTTCTAAGTTTCCGTTCGGGTCCATGCGGAACGTCAGCCCCCGCTCTTCTTCCTCTTTTAACACCATTTTGCGCGCCCGATTGATAATGTTGACCAACGTCTCGAAATCTTCCTGAACGGTGGACGAGTTTGCTTGCAACTGTGCCACTTTTTCTTCCAGTTCTTGATTCGTTTTCTTCAATTCTTCGATTTCGCGGCGCAGCCGCTCATTTTCTTTAACGAGCGCCTCCCGCTTCCGCTCATGGGACTGAAACGTTTTTAGGAAGGCGATCACTTGGTCGAGCGTCACTTGTTGCGAAGCGGCAGGCGGGATGACGGCCGGCAGCTGTATCACCTCGCCGAGCTCCTCAAGCGATGGCATTGGTGGTTCATAGAGGCGCCGTTTTTTTGCGCCCCCTTGTTTGGCGAGCAGCCGCATAAGTTCTTTGCGCTGCTGTTTTGCCAGCTGCAGCGCTTCCTCATAGCGATGGCGGACGACCGCATTCCAGCGGAAGCCGCACGCTGCCGCTGTCCGATTTAGCTTGTCGCCGACTTCTTCAAACGCGTTGAGCTGGGTGCTCCCCTCGCGCACATGGCGAAGCACCGTTTCAGCCAACAATAAATCGTCTTCCTCTGTCCAAGCATCTTGCCGTTGTTTCATTGTTCCCCACTCCTTTTTCGATACTAGTAAAAAGGATAGGCAACAGCGTCACTATTTATACATTTCCAGTTTACAGGATTGACAAGTTATGAGAATAAAAGCGGTAAACTTGCAATTTTCCTGCAAAAGGGGTAGAATACACAAGGCAAACGCCACAGAAAGGAATGACGAATGATGGCGAATGAGTTTCGCGTTTGCGACGACTGCAAGGCGCCGAATTTGAAGACGCTGCTGCCGCGCTTGAAAAAGCTGGACCCGGACGCGGTCATTAAAATCGGTTGCCAGTCGTATTGCGGTCCAGGGCGAAAAAAAACGTTCGCCTTCGTCAACAACCGCCCGGTGGCGGCGCTGACCGAGGACGAATTGATCGATAAAATTGCCGAACGGCTGAAAAACCGTTGACTCAATCACCTTCTTTGCCGAAAGAAGGTGATTTTTATGTTTTTTGGCTCTTCACCAAAAGTTGTACTTGATTTTTTCACCACACATCTTACTTATGCAGCCACGAAAGAACAGGAAACCAATCAGACTATACTTGTTCAGAGAAGTGCACCGTCTGTCAAGTACACGTTGTGGTGATAAACCTGTTTTTCGTCAATACTGGAGAAAGACGGAGAAAAAAGTCAACTATTTCTTTACGGCTCGAAACGGCGTATAATAAATGTATGTTCGAGACGGAAGAGGAGGATGCGATGTATTCCGGCGGGCAGCTTGACGAAGAAAAAGTGTTTAAAGATCCGGTGCACCGATACATACATGTTCGCGACAAATTGATTTGGGATTTGATCGGCACAAAGGAATTTCAGCGCCTCCGCCGCATCAAGCAGCTCGGCACCACGTATTTGACGTTTCACGGCGCCGAGCACAGCCGATTCAACCATTCGCTCGGCGTGTACGAAATCATTCGCCGCATCATTGATGACGTGTTTGTCGGCCGCGACCATTGGGACCATAGCGAGCGACTTCTTTGCCTATGTGCGGCGCTTTTGCACGATTTAGGGCACGGCCCGTTTTCCCATTCGTTTGAGAAGGTGTTTCGCCTTGATCACGAAGATTTTACACGCGCTATCATTTTAGGCGATACGGAAGTGAACGCCGCACTTCGCCAAGTGGATGACGATTTTCCGCGAAGGGTCGCTGAAGTGATTGCCAAAACGTATCCGAACAAGCTTGTCGTCAGCCTCATTTCGAGCCAAATTGATGCTGACCGGATGGATTACTTGTTGCGTGATGCTTACTACACCGGCGTCAGCTACGGCTATTTTGACATGGAGCGCATTTTGCGCGTCATGCGCCCGCGCGAGGACCAAGTCGTCATTAAGCGGAGCGGCATGCATGCGGTTGAAGATTACATCATGAGCCGCTACCAAATGTACTGGCAAGTGTATTTCCACCCGGTCACACGCAGCGCGGAAGTCATTTTGACGAAAATTTTGCATCGGGCGAAAAAACTGTACGAAGACGGCTACTCGTTTCAAACGAAGCCGGTTCACTTTTTGTCGTTTTTCGCTGGAAACGTAGCGCTTGACGATTACTTGGCGCTCGATGAGTCGATCATTTTGTTTTATTTTCAACAATGGCAAGAAGAACAAGATCCGATTTTGCGCGATTTATGCCGTCGCTTTGTGCGCCGTCGCCTGTTCAAATATACCGAATTCCATCCGACGAACGATCAAATGGCGAAGTTGATCGAACTGACCGGTTTGTTTCGCAAAGCGGGGATTGACCCGGACTATTATTTGGTGGTCGATTCCTCGTCAGATTTGCCGTACGACTTCTATCGACCGGGAGAAGAAGGCGAACGCCTGCCGATTTATTTGCTGATGCCGAACGGGGAACTGCGCGAGCTGTCGCGCGAATCGGTGCTCGTTGACGCCATTTCCGGCAAGCGGCGCACCGACCATAAGCTGTATTTCCCGGCCGACTTCCTAGAAGACTTGTCGGCGAAGCGAACGGTGAAGAAAGCGATTCTCGAAATTTTAAAGGGTTAGGAGATGACGGAGGGTGCTCACGGAGCATGCGAAAGTGATGAAGGCGTTGGCGGCCGCCGGGGAAATTGTCGGCCGCAAAAAGCTGCAAAAAATGATTTACATCGCGAAAAAGCTCGACTTTCCGTTTTACGAGAAGTTCGATTTTCATTTTTACGGCCCGTATTCCGAAGAGCTCACATGCCGCATTGAAGAGCTGTGCGCGCTCGGCTTTTTGCAGGAGGAGAAAGAGAAAAAGAGCGGCTATGTGCAATATCGCTATACGCTGACCGAGGCGGGCGAACAGTTTTTGCGCCATTACGACTGGGACATGCCGGGTCTTGACGAATGCATGCAGACGATGAACGGACAAAACGCGCGTTTCTTGGAACTGGTTTCCACGATTCTCTATTTTGAACATTTGTCGAAAGAGGAAGTAAAAGAGAAAATCGCCGTCGTCAAAAGCAAGCAGCGCTATACGGAGGAAGAAATCGAAGAGGCGTATGCGTATATTGAAGCGCTGCGCAGCCGATGCAATCCAAAAGCCCGCGTATAAGCGGGCTTTTTAGTCATTGAAAACCGATCATCGGGTTGATTCCATCAGTGCGGCAAAAACGCCAGCTGCAAAAAGAACAGCACCGCCAGCACGTACAGGAGCGGATGCACATCGCGCCAGCGGCCGCGCGCGATTTTTAAGAGCGGATACGAGACGAAGCCGAGCGCGATGCCGGTCGCGATGCTCGAGGTGAGCGGCATGCTTAAGAGAATGAGAAAGGCCGGAAACGCCTCGTCGAGCTGATGCCACGAAATATGGGCGATATGGCTGATCATCAGGCTGCCGACGATGATGAGCGCCGGGGCGGTGATGGCCGATAACCCGGCGACCGCGCTGACCAGCGGGCTGAAAAAGGCGGCGATGACAAACAGGACAGCGACGGTGAGCGCCGTCCATCCGGTCCGCCCGCCGGCAGCGACGCCAGTGGACGACTCGATGTACGCTGACGTTGGGCTTGTGCCAAGCATGGCCCCGACCGTAGTCGCGACCGAGTCAGCCAAGAGCGCTTCGCGGGCGCGCGGCAGCGTGTTCCCTTTCATCAATCCCGCTTGCTGGGCGACGCCGATCATCGTGCCGGTCGTGTCAAACAGCGTCACAAGCAAAAAGGAGAAGACGACGGCGTACAAATGATGGCTGATCACATCCCCAACGGCCGCAACCGGATTGGCAACGATCACCCCGTCCGGCAGCGCCGGCAGCGACACGATGCCTTTGTCAAAGTGCAGTTGCCCGGTCGCATAGGCGATGATCCCGGTGATGACCATGCCGTAAAAGAGCGCTCCTTTGACGCCGCGCATCATAAGAACAAGCGTGACGGCGAGGCCGACAAGCGTCAACACGGCCGATGGGGCATGCAAGTCGCCAAGCGCCACCAAGTTTTGCGGGTGAGCTTTGATGATCCCGGTCAGCCGCAGGCCGATGAAGGCGATAAACAGCCCGATGCCGGCGGTGATGCCGTGCTTTAAGCTGTCGGGGATCACTTCAATCAGCTTGCTGCGGAGCGGGGTGAGCGACAACAACAAAAACAGCACCCCGGCGACAAACACGGCGGAAAACGCCGTTCCGTACGAAATGTTGTCGTGCGAGCCAACCACCGAATAGGCGAAATAGGCGTTCAGTCCCATACCAGGGGCAATGGCGATCGGATAGTTGGCGAAAACCGCCATCCACAACGTCCCGATGATCGTGGCGATGACGGTGGCTGTAAACGCCTGCTCAAACGGGACGCCGGCGTCCGACAAGATGACCGGGTTGACGATGATGATGTACACCATCGTGAGAAACGTGGTCAACCCGGCGAGCATTTCCGTCTTGCGGTCAGTCTGTTTTTCAGCGAAACGAATCATGGGCGACCTC
>NZ_JPYA01000144.1 GCF_000750005.1 Geobacillus icigianus
TCAAATACAGAGCTTACTTTTCAAAAAGATGAATTTGAACCATATACTTATCTTGAAGAAATAGAACATATCATAGTCATAGAAAATATCAAAGATGCTTGGAAAATCACTAAGGATATCTATGATGAACTTGGCGCTCCCAACGAGTCTGCCATTAATGACCTAAACTATAATAAGAATTTTTATGATATGTTCAAGAAGAACAAAATTCCTGTAAAAGAAAAAGCTAAACTCTCAAAAAAGCTACAAGACTCAATATATCAATATTCTGTAGATGAAACGCAAAATAGAACAAGTTTAGCGTCGACTCAAATGTTTTATTCGACAGCTATCGAATCGACATCTCTCGACAAAGCTGTTGAGTATGCTAGAAAATGGGCCTTATCCTACAATCCGGAATATAAAAAGTATGATAATGATTGTACAAATTTTGTTTCACAGATCTTATACGCTGCTGGATTCAAAACAGATTCTACATGGAAACCTTATACGAACGCTTGGATACAAGTAGAGGCATTTCATGATTATCTTGTTGACAAAAAAGGTTTCAACAGTTATGAGTATAGTTCAGGAGATGAGGCTGGCAATGCGGCTAATAATGCAACAGTTGGTGATGTAATACAGTTCTATAATATCACAAAACTTCGATATTCTCACACCGTATATGCAACTAAGAGGGTATGGAGATCAGAGCGAGGAACTTATGACATTCTTTATTGTGGACATTCAAGTGCAAGACTTGATTATAGTTTAATTGATGCATTTGAGTCAAGCAGTTATTATACAAGATTAAGAGTGATTAAGATTTATTATGGACCACTTATTGCATAAGACAGGGTAGCGTCAAAAGTTTGATGAAAACTCCACACATGCCATCCCATGGAGCATCGTGAGGCATCTTGGGAGCCGGATTCGCCCTTGACCAACACCCGCCAAAGGTGAGAAAGCGTCGTCAAGGGCGACGGGGACAAAAAAGAGGGCATAGGAAAGCCGCCCTTGCCCTTGCCGCATTTTCCCCTTGGCGGTGTTCGGTTGGTCAAGGGTTCGCTTCGCCGAATCCGGCAGGAGTTCTGTTCAACGGGCTCCGGCGAACAAAAAAGTCAGGGCGCCTCTTGTTGGAGAAATGCTTGTGCCATGGCGATCCGTTTCGTCCACCGGGTTGGCACAGGCGGAAGATCCGCCAGTTCCGGGATGACGACCGGCACCCGGCCTTCGAGCGCGCTGTGTGGGCGCAGGAAGTTGAAATACGCCACAAACAGTGTGACAAAAAAGGACACCGAGCCTTCTTCCGCCCCAAATCCGTGAGTCGATCAGCAGCTGCCTTGAAACGTCCGATTGAATCGCTCAATGTGGTTTTGAGTGGACGGAACTCCTCGGACACCGGATCCTCGTTGGTCAGCCGATCACTTGGCGGACATCGAATAGGATCCCGTGCTGGGCAAAGAAGTGCTGCACCAGCAGGTAAAGGGGATTGTCGTCGACGACAAACGACAAGTCGTCTAGGATGGCCGGCAGCTATTGGACCGCGTTTGCCTCATTAAAAGCCGGCGAACCGCTTGCCAATGCGATCGATGTGAGCCGGCAATATTGAACGAAAAAACGGTGCCCGATGAACAAGGGGCACCGTTTCGTTTTGCTTACCGGTCGGTGACAATGATATACGCCGCTTTCATTGGCCCGTGGACGCCGACGACCAAGTTCATTTCAATGTCGGCGGAGTTGCTCGGGCCGGTGATGAAGTTGATGCATGACGGAACGAGGACGCCTTGTTCGATTTGCTCGTGAATGAGCGCCGCCGCTTGCGTCATGCGCGGCACGATGGTGCTTTTCGGAACGATGGCGATATACGTCTTCGGCAGAAAGTGAATGGCCCGCCCTTGCCCGTTGCGGGAAAACAGCACGACCGTTCCCGATTCGGCGAGGGTGATGTCGCTAAAGGCGATGCCGACGTTCGCCTGTTCGGCGGCGTCAATGTTTTGGCAGCCGAGCGCCGGGTTCCACACGTGAACGTCCGTTTGTGCCGCCGGCCATTCCTCCTGAAGCAAGGGGGACAGGCCATACTCGGCAAAGCGCGGATCGTTTGGCACGATGACCGGTCCGCCGCCGTAGGCCGACACTTGTCGCTTCAGCACGCCCGCCAGTTCGGCGCTTGTTGTCTCGATGTAGTCCGTATGAATAAGTGTGCACTGTTGGCGAAGCGCCGCCAGCAAGTCGTCTTGACTATAGCCGGCAAACACCGTCCATTGCGGCGCATTATCCCATTGCGGCCGGGAGATGCCGGACAGGCGGGGGCTTCTTCCGAGACGCTCGGCGATCGTTTGTAAAAACGCGTCACGGTTTTGAATCGTACCACGCATCATGATGGATTCCCTCCTTTTTGCCGATTGTGAAACCAGTCGCGAAACCGCTCTTTGCTTGGCGCCGGAAACTCGCGGCTTTCTGTCCACGCTTTCAGTGGGCCGGGGCCTTTTCTGATGCGCCCGTCTTCGGCAAACGGGGCGAAGGCGCTTGGCGCCAACTTCGTGCCGAACCGGTACAATGACGGCGAGGCGGTCCCGAGGCGAAACGCCTTCATCGCCAGCTTTTCCGCGACCGGCGCTTTTCCTTCCTGCTCGACGATGATTTGGCGATGTTTGATGAGCAGCTCATGAAGCGGAATTTTCACCGGACATGCCTCCGTACAGGCCGCGCAAAGGGAGGACGCGTACGGAAGCTCCTTGTAGTCGTCATAGCCGCCTAAAAGCGGCGACAAGACCGCGCCGATCGGGCCGGAGTAAATCGAGCCGTACGAATGGCCGCCGATATGGCGGTATACCGGGCAGACGTTGACACAGGCCGCGCAGCGAATGCATTGCAGCACCGGCTGAAACTCTGTGCCTAAAATCGATGAACGCCCGTTGTCGACGATGACGAGATGGAACTCTTCCGGTCCGTCAGCGTCCCCTTCGTCGCGCGGACCGGTGAGGACGGTGATGTAGCTCGTCAATTTTTGCCCGACGGCGCTGCGTGTCAACATGCTCACAAGCACTTCCATTTCTTCAAATGTCGGAACGATCCGCTCCATGCCCATGACCGTAATTTGGGTTTTCGGCAGCGCGGTCACTAAGTCGGCGTTGCCCTCGTTCGTAACGAGAGTGATCGAGCCCGATTCGGCGATGGCGAAGTTGCAGCCGGTGATGCCGATGTCAGCCGTCAAATAGTCGCGCCGCAGCGTTTCGCGGGCATGACGCGCGAGTTCAACCGGATCGGACGATTTCGTATAGCCAAGCTTGCGGCGGAAGACGTCGCGAATTTGCTCTTTGTTTTTATGGAGCGCCGGGCCGACGATATGCGACGGCGGGTCATGATCGTCAATCTGCAAAATGTACTCGCCGAGGTCGGTTTCGACAACGTCACAGCCGATGGCCTCAAGCACCGGGTTTAAATTGATTTCCTCGGTCACCATTGATTTGGATTTGACGATTTTTTTCGCCTGTTTTTCCAAAGCGATGCGGCGGATGTAGTCGTTCGCTTCTTCGGCCGTCCGGGCGAAAAAGACGTGGCCGCCCCGGTTGGCAACGTTTTCACTAAGCTGCATTAAATAATAGTCCAAGTTTTCGAGCGTATGTTTTCGGATTTGTTCAGCGAGCGAGCGCCACTCCTCCCAATGGCCGAGCTCTTCAATGACGCCAAGCCGCCGCACATAGCCGCGGTCTTGCATGCCGGCGACCGCCCCGCGCATAAAATTATTTTGCAAGTTTTCCTCGACCCGTTTCCAAAACGGCCCGTTTTCGATTTTCATCGGCATTGTCGTTTCCCTCCTTTTCGCTATGCTGATTTAACACTTCGGCGATATGCATGACGCGAATCGGTTTGCCGAGCCGCTCGATGCGTCCGCCGATGTTTAGTAAACAGCCGCAATCGGCACCGATCACGTAGTCGGCGTCCACTTCGTCGATATGGGCGATTTTCTCATCTACCATTTGTTCGGAAATCGGACCCATTTTGACGGAAAACGTGCCGCCAAATCCGCAACATTGATGAGCGTTCGGCAGCGGAACAAGCTCAAGCCCGTTGACGCGTTCTAATAAGCGGAGCGGCGCTTCTTTGACGCCAAGGAGCCTTGTCATGTGACAGGACGTATGGTACGTCGCCCGCCCGGGGAGCGAGGCGCCGACATCCTCGACGTTCAGCACGTCAACGAGAAATTGCGTCAGCTCGTACGTTTTCGCCGCTAGGCGCTTCGCTTCGTCTTCCCATTCCGGATCGCCGCGGAAGAGGTGTGGGTATTCTTTTACCATGGCCGCGCACGAGCCGGATGGGGTGACGACATAGTCGGCAGCGGCGAACGCGCGCATCATTTGTTTCATCGCCTCTTTCGCTTCTTGGACATAGCCGCTGTTATACGCCGGCTGTCCGCAGCACGTTTGCGCCTCGGGAAAATCAATCTCACAGCCGAGCCGCTCGAGCAGTTCGACGGTCGCTTTGCCGGCCTCCTTATAAAAGAGATCGATCAAGCAGGTAACGAATAACGAGACTTTCATCGGTTCTCCCTCCCGTGTACCGAGTTTAATGAACAGGTCATCTGATGACTATATGTCTATTATAAAATGTTTTTTTCCGATTCGTAGCCCTTTTTTGAAAAAAAAAACACTCATGAATAAGTCTTGTTTCCCCCTAGCATGAAATGATGAATTCAGACGACACATTTTCACAGAAAGTCCCATGAGCAGCGCAATCTGCCCTCCACTTCGGGATGCAAACGCGCGCCGGTGCAGCATGTTCACGGAAAAGATCCATGGGCAGTGATCTGCCCTCCACCCGGGGATGAAAATCCGCGTCAGTCCTGCATTTTCATGGAAAGCAATAACCCATTTACGTTAACTTATCAACGGAAGAAGTCTCCCGCTTCTAAACAATGAAAAGGGGAGGTGAATTCCGGTAGCGTAGCTGAAAGTTGTCTTTTTTTTGCTATTAATCAGTCTGAGCCCAACAATCGTCGTTGTTCTTTATCGATTGACTAGAAAGGAAAGAGGGTGTCCAAAAGCAATGAGACACCCTTTTTTCTACTATATATGCTCATTAATCGAATCTGCAATTCTATATCTAGTGTTTAGCTAGAGAACAGCTAGCCTTGTGAGCTTTCTACCCAATCAATCCCAGCTTTATTGCCTTCACAACCGCTCCGACCCGCGAATCAGCATCGAGTTTTCGCAAAATGGAAGACACATGATGTTCTACTGTTCTGCGGCTGATATGCAGCAATTCGCTAATTTCCGCATTTGTCTTATCTTCGGAAATGAGTTGGAGAATGTCCAATTCAGTTTTTGTAAGAGGAGAGTTGCAGTGGTCCAATCGATTAATTGGGAACGATTTAACCCCTAGATAAGTTTGCCGAATGGCATTGGCTAATTCAAAGACCGAACTTTCCTTAGTAACGAAGGCATAAGCGCCAGCTTCATAGGCGGCTTGAATGTATTCGTCATAATTATATCCGGATAAAATCACAACTTTGCAGGTAGGGTATGTTTGGGCAATTTTTCTCACCCATTCAATCCCATTATCATTTTTCATCCTTATATCCATGACAACGACATTAGGATTATGTTTTTTGATTTCTGTCTCTAAAAGTGCGGGATCGCAAACGGTATTGACGACTTCCAAATCAATTTCATTTTCTAACAATTGTTGAATTCCATGCATGACCAATAAATGGTCATCTACTAATAATACTTTGATTTTCATTGCCCCCACCTTCTTCAACTGTAATTGGCAAAGAAACGGAAATGCAAGTTCCAACCCCCAGCTCTGAATGTATTGTCAGTGTCCCATTTAACTGATGAACCCGTTTTTGAATTGTAATTAAACCTAAGTGATTTGTCTGTGATAATTCTAATAAATGATCCGGCACCTTAAATCCGACGCCGTAATCTTTGACTTGTATACTTAGAAACTGTTGTGTTTCTTCAACAGTTACAACAATCTTTCTTGACGAAGAATGTTTGATGGCGTTATAAACTAATTCTTTAATGATCCGAAATGCTTGTATTGAGAGAAACGGCGGAATGATTTTTAGGTTCGCAATATAATTGACTTCAACAATCACGTTATAGTTCGTTTCGCATTTTCTCTTTAATGAAGAGAGACCTTGTTTGAGTCCTAAATCTTCCACCATAACAGGATATAGTTCATGGCACATCTCTCTGATTTCAAAAATATCGCGTTGAAGCAACCCTTTCATGTCCTCGAATAGTTTTTTATCTATATTTTTCTTTTGAATAAGCCACTCAAGCTTATTCAAAAGAAGAATTAAATGTTGTAATACCTCATCATGGAGGAAAGTTGATACCTTCCTTTTTTCTTCTTCATGTTCATGAAGAAGGAGCCAGTGGGATTGCTCAGACATCCGTGATTCTTCTGTTGTTTTCTTTAGTTGGTTCTCAATCTGTTGTAACGTTTTTGAGCTGGTGAATAATTCTATGGCATCCATTTGGATTTTTTTCATTAGTTTTTGTTCTTCGTTGTCAAAAACCGTCGCGTTTGTTTTTTCTCCAATCATCATCCAGCCGATTAATGCATCGTCTATATTCATAGGATAGAAAAAGACGCTCTTTTCATTCATAGTCATTTTGTAAAAATGGCTGCTTTGACAAGCATAAGATAATAATTCACTATCGTGAAAATGACGGAACATTCCTGTTTTATGCAATACAGTAGGGCTGTGATCATGTTTCCACACGATGCATACTCCACTCACATCGATCGTTTTGTGTATTAAATCAGCAATGAGCTTAGCACAATATTGTAAATGTTTACCATTTAGCAACTCTTGAAGAATGGCGAGTTTTTCTTTTTGAATCTCCTCTTGTTTTCCATGCCATTTCCTCATTTGCAGCGGTTCGAGCCCTTTGTCGATTAGATCATAGACAATAAAAAGGCAAATGAGCAATGTGTTGATTAAGATGCCGAGCTTAAAGTGTATATCGTAAAATAGCGACAATAATAGATTAAATATTGCTAAACAACAACCAATCATGAATAGACGGACCATCATTTTCTCTAATATTTCGCGAAAATCGATAATTTCCTGTCGGGTTAACAAATATGACAACGTCAGTGGAAACATGACTATACTGCCAAGGCTATAATGAAAAGGAGCGCCGGGCAGGAAAAAAAAACGCATTTGGAATCAAGTTAAGAATAACAACGGGCGCAAACGATATCATGATGCTGCCAATTAAAAGATATATTTGACTTTTTATCTTATTCGAATTGGAACGAAGGTGTAAATAAAATAGGACTACGCAACCTAGCAGTGCTAGAATAATATTGGCTACAATACATGGACGAATGATTGTGCTAATGATGACATGATGATGAATACCAATGAATAGATAACTGATCGTTATAAAGATGGCCATATATAACGTGAGAATGCGCACTTGGCGAAAAAAGTTCGGTTTTGCAGACGAAGGAAAATGTTCAAAAAATTTTAAAAGGATGTAAGGAGCAAATGAAATAAAAACGACCTCCAATTCTCTTGCTGGCTTTATATTTTCGCTGGAAGGGCCTGACAGAGCGATGGCCATTCCGCTAATAAACATAAGAGCTAAAAAATACTGAACGACAATCGAATTCGGTTTTTGCACATAACTGTAAATGCCAGACAATAAAAAGATCATTCCTATGAATATTGGAAAATAACGTTG
>NZ_JPYA01000145.1 GCF_000750005.1 Geobacillus icigianus
GAACATACGGGGATAAGAAGAAGCAGATCCTTTGAGAAAGTAAAAAATAGACAAATAATGTAAAAACAAAAGCAGGAGGCTGTCCTCAAAAGGTCGTTTTACCGACCTTTTGGGACAGCCTCTTTTTGATTCAACGTTGGTCTGAAAGCAGCTGGCGGATGCCGGCTACATTTAGGAAGTGGTGGGCTAATGCCGCCATCTTTTTTATCGAGCGCTTCCGTTGGTGGTGCCTGATCCTTTGTTTGATGGTGTCGACGGCGCTGAAGGTGGCGAGCTGCCCCCCGTGCCTCCGCCTGGCTTGCCGCTGTTGGTTCCACCGTTCGGCTGTCCGCTGTTGGTTCCGCCGTTCGGCTGTCCGCTGTTGGTTCCACCGTTCGGCTGGCCGCTTGGGTTGTCGGAATGACCTTCGTTTTCATCGTTTCCACCATTTTCGCTCGTTCCGTTATTTCCGTTGTTTTCACTTTGGTTGCTGCCATTCCCTTGGCCGTTTCCTTGCCCGTTGTTTCCGGAGTTGTTGGAACCATCACCCGGCGTGGTCGGTGTTCCTTCATTTGGTTCGCTGCCAGGAATTTGAACCGAGGTGATGGCCGGTTTGCTCATCCGTTCGCCTTCTTTCGCATAGACGGCGATCGTGTAGGAAGCGCCTGGCGTCGGGTTGGAAATCGAGACGGCCAGCTCTTTCGTCACAGCGGTCTGCACATGGCCTTGGCTGTCTTTCATGTGCACCTCAAAGACCGTGTCGTCCGTCTGTTCGCTATACGACCATGAAACGGAAATGGTGTTCGCTGCTTGGTCGTATGAAGCAGTCAAGCCGGTGACCATCGGCAGCTCTTTAGGCTCATCTTTCGCTGTTTCCGTCGGCTCGGTGCCGCGGATGAACAGTTCGTAGATAATCTCGTTTTCCGGCGTGTATTTGTCGGCGAGCTTCGGCGGGTTCGTCCCTTTTTTGATCGGCAGTTTCACGACGCTGGACGGCTGTTGAAACTTGCCGCTGCCGTCATCAATATGAGACATGATGTCTTTGAGCAGCAGTTTTGGAATCCGCTGTTCTCGATCTGTCAGGAACGCCGTTTCGCTTTTTTTGCTGAAGCCGACCCAGACGGCGGTCGTGTAGTTCGGCGTATAGCCAATGATCCAGCTGTCAGGCACATCGTCTTTGCTAAGCCCGAATTTGCTGCCATCCTTGCCGTAGTTGGTCGTCCCTGTTTTCCCGGCCATCTCGAGCCCGGGTACGTAAGCGGACTGCCCCGTTCCGGAGCGGATGACCGATTTGAGCATATCGGTAATCATATAGGCCGTATAATCGTGCATGACTCGCTTCGATTTCGGCCGCAAATCCATTTCCGTGCCGTCTGGGAAGACGATTTTGGTGACGGCGTACGGTTTGGTGTAGATCCCGTTGTTGCCAAACGCGGTGTAGGCGCCGGCCATTTGCAGCGGCGATACATAATGGGAAACGCCGCCGATCGCAAACGGCTCATACACTTCGGTGAAGCCCATGCCGAGCCGGTTGGCGAACTCCATCGCCCGCTCTTTGCCGACAGCTTGGAACGTTTTGAGCGCCGGGATGTTATACGACCACGTGAGCGCCCTGCGCATCGTCACCGCCCCTGCGTATCTGTTGCTGGCGTTGCGGATCGGCGTGCCATCTGAGTACGCATACGGTTCATCGACGAGGATGTGCGCTGTCGACCATTTTAAGTATTCGATGGCCGGGCCGTAGTCCAAAATCGGTTTAATCGTCGATCCGGGCTGGCCGACCGGTTTAATCGCATAATTGAAGCCAAACTCGACTTGGTCGCGATGACGGCCGCCGCCCAACGCGCGAATCGCGCCCGTTTTCGTGTCGATGACGGCAATCCCCGATTGCAAATCTTTTTTATTCGTGAAATAGCGATTGGAGTTTAGCAGGTTTTCAACGTAGGACTGGGCGTTTTGATCGAGCGTCGTGTAAATTTTCAGCCCATCCTCAAAGACGTTGACGTTCGCTTTATCCGTCACTTCTTTGATCACTTCTTCAATGAAGGCGTCGTACGGCACGCCGCTTTGCTTTTTCCGATGTTTGACGAGCATCGATTGGATCGGCACTTGTTTCGCTTTTTCGGCTTCGTCTTTGCTGATGAAGCCGTGCCGCGCCATGAGCGTCAACACGGTGTCCCGCCGCGCTTTCGCCGCCTCCGGATGGTCAAACGGGTTGTAGCGGTTGGGCGCCTGCGGCATGCCGGCTAACAGCGCGGCTTCCGGAAGCGTCAAGTCTTTCAGATTCGTTTTGCCGAAGTAATATTCAGCGGCACGGGCGACACCGTAAATACCATCGGAATAATAAATTTTGTTCAAGTACATTTCCAAAATTTCTTGTTTGGAATATTTTTGCTCAAGCTGGAGCGCCAGCCATGCTTCTTGCGCTTTCCGCTCCAATGTTTTTTTCGGCGACAAAAACGTCATTTTGACGACTTGCTGGGTGATCGTGCTGCCTCCCTCAGCGCCGAATCCTTCTTTAATGTTGGCGAGGACGGCGCCGGCCAAGCGGACGACGTCAATGCCGTGATGTTCGTAAAAGCGCGCGTCTTCCGCGGCTAAAACCGCTTTTTCCAGCACTTTCGGCACTTCTTTGTACGAAACGTACGTCCGCTTGTAGCCGCCGAGTTCCGCCACTTTCTTTCTGTTCATATCGAACAAGGTCGAAGAGAGCGGGTCTTTGATCTTTGCCTCATCGAGCGGGGGAGCGTCTTTGATGAAATAGGCAAACGTCGCCACGCCCCCGACGACGGCGAGGACGATGACAAATAATATGGCCATGGCGATCGTTTTCATCCATGAAGTCCCTTTTTTCGCTTTTCCTTTTTTTTGTTTTCTTCGCTTTGTCGCCTGTTTCCGTTCCGCGCGAGAACGATATTCACCAGACATAAAAATCCTGCCTTTCTTACGAGTTTTCACCGGAAAGGGTGAAGTATACGCGTTCTACTACACTAATATAATCAATTCTCGGTTGACAGCCAAGCGGGATGTAGTGACCGAGCTGCTCGATCTCCCGCTTAGGAATGGATTTCCGGCCGCCGGATTGTTGCTCGTTCCACCGAGTGATCAGGTGGGATGCGTCGAGCAAATACGTCTCCTGAAGCGAGGAAAACCGCAAAATCGCAAAACAAACGCCGCCATGAGCGACCACTTGCTCCATATGCCGGATTTGGTGAGCGTGAAAATTTTTGAGCGGGAACGCTGTTTGATTTCGCGTTTCCTTCGCCTCGAAATCGATGTATTTGCCGCGGTACACGCCGTTGTAGTCGGTCGTTGACGCTTGACGGAAATACGCTTCTTTAATGACCGCCGCGCTCCGCTTCGGATAATCGACGCGAACGATTTGCACCGGAGTCGGTTTTTTATGCACAATGGCGATGCCGTGCTCCCGGTAATATTCATTCGTTGCATTCAAGTCGTCTTCGAGCGTCATGCCGCGATTGGCATAGCCAGCCACAGACGGGGGCTTCCACCTTGCTCGTTCGTCGCGGTACGGTTTTCCGTTCGGATAGTTCAGCGTCATGGCCTCCCCTCCTTTGAATGGTTTTTATTATACCATACGCTTGAGGAATGTGCGCTTTTTTGTTTTTTCGAACGGCTCAGGCATCGAAATCTCCCGCTTCCGCCGGGGGCGCCATCAAGCTGCTGGGGAGCCATCGCTGTCGAACGGCGGCTAGTTGCTTCTTTCTTTGCCGAATTCGTTCTACTTTTGTCGCCGAGGAAGGGAGGGGTTCGCCCAGCCGCGAAAGGAATATCATCACGCCAAGAATGGGGGAAAGGGAATGAAAGAACGGCTCGTCAAAAAAGAGGAAATCGAAAAACAGCTCGAGGAAATGGTGGCGTTACTCGAACAAGTGGATGCAAAAATGGAAAAGGTGATTCATGACGTTATCGAAGACCGATACAGCCAACATCAAAAAGAAATCGGACGTTTAGAGAAACGGATCGCCGGCATTGAACAACGGCTTGACGGCAAGAAAACAGACGGGCGGCTGCCGCTGTCGTCCACATTGTATGGGGTGTAAGCGGAGAAGCTGTCCCCTCGCGCAAGGGGACAGCTTTTTTCGTTCAGCCATCTTTTTGGGTGGTGATGGACACAGGGCCGCTTTCCGCCGTGGCGACGGTATGAATGTCATACGCGACCCGTTCGGTATGTTTGGACGGAGCGGGTTCGCCATGTTGCGGTTTTTCGTGATCATGGCCTTTCTGTTTATGATGGAAATGCACGCCGCGTCCCATTAGCTAGCACCCCCTTTGTATTACGATGAGGTGCCGCTACGAAAAATATGCAAAAAAAAGAAGGGAAAAGCTCCCTCGTTAGGTGAATGAACGGAAACGGGTGCTGCGCCGCGAGCTGAAGCGATCGGACGATCAGCCGCACGTTCAGCCTTTCCCGCCGGTTTGATGAACATTCGTGTTCGCCACCCACCGTCCGATTCGGCGGCGCCTCCTCCTTGGCGAGACCATCGTTCGTCTCCCCCCACGAGGCAGAAGATGTTTTTCCCCGGATGTCAAAGGCCGGCATATTCCTCTGCTTCGTTCGGCAGGGAGGCGCCTGCTCGTTCAAGCTCGCGGACTAAATTGCGGTACTGGGCGAGCGAAATGTCCCCGCGCAAATACAGGCGGCGGGCAAAATCGAGCAGTTCGTTCGCCTCGGTCGGTTCGCTCTGTTTGACCGCGATAAACTTATGCTTTAATTCGGTCACGTTCATTGCTGCTTTTCCCCCTTCCCCTTTTTTACATCGTACCATGAAAATAGGAAAAACGAACGATTTCGGAAAATTAAAACTTCCGACAAGAGGTGACATGTCCATACACGCCATTGGTCGTTCGCACATATACTAGTGGCAGCCCATCCCTTTTTAGGCTGGGGAACGGAACAACGAAAAAGGGGAGAGCGACGATGTACCGTTATCCTCGTCCAAGTTCGCCGCCCTTCTATGGGCCGTACGGCTTCGGCGGTCATCACTACGGGCCTTCGTTTCCGCATGGAGCTTCCTTCTTCCCGCCCGCTCCTGTTCACTGGCCCCATTTCCCGCCCGGTCAAGTAGGGGCGACTTCCCACCCGGCATCGTATCCTAAACCTGGGCCTTTGTTGCCACCGCCGCGCCCCTCTTTCCTTGAGCAGTTTAAAAACAGCGATGGCACATACGACATCAACAAAATGATGAGCACGATGGGGCAAATGATCAATACGATCAATCAGGTGAACGGTATGTTAAA
The DNA here is from genome assembly GCF_000750005.1 of Geobacillus icigianus. Taxonomy (GTDB): domain Bacteria; phylum Bacillota; class Bacilli; order Bacillales; family Anoxybacillaceae; genus Geobacillus; species Geobacillus icigianus. The sequence continues at coordinate 5,242 of NZ_JPYA01000145.1, forward strand.
AGGGCTGCTCAGCACGTGGAAAAAATAAATTATAGCGGTCTTCGGTGTGGAAGGAGCAGTTGAAAAGACAGCGGGCGCCTTCATCGCTTTTGCCGCCCTCTTTGGTGGCGTCAGCAAGCGTCCCGCGGCCTCTGTTTCACGTAGCGGGCCGGTGAAAACGGTGAGAGCGGCGAGCTCGATGGAGTTCGCCGCGAAAAAAGCCGGTGTTACGAACCTTCTTGGGAGGAGAGTCCGGGGGAACGATCCGTCGCCGGCCTTTTCGCCCAGAGACCGTCAAACGGCGGCGCATTCGGCGAACAAACCGCACGCCGAAACGCGCCGCCGTCGTCCTTCCCCCTTATGCACGGAGTCCGCACGGCCGATTCGTTGAGACGGAAGACGTCGTTGCTCGTGAAGTTAAATGAGCAGCTCGTATACTTCGTTGAGATGGAAGACGCGTTTTTCATCGCGCTCGTCCATCGCATAGCGGATTTCATGCCGCAAAATCCGATCCAAACACGCGCTTTCTTCCTGCGTCAAGTCGCGGACGAATTCCCCTTCGCCCCGATACGGCTTGGCAATGAGCTTTTGATAGATGCGCTTCGGCGTGTCGTCATGGTGGTCCAAATAGTTGGACAGCACCTCACGCAAGTAAGCGAGCGTTTGTTCCATCATGGCTCGCCCCCTTCAAAAAACGAAACGAACGCTTGGCTGACCTCGGAACGGCCTTGGGCGTAGGGGTTTTCTTCCGTGACGCGGTCCGGGTCGAGCTTCGTCTTGATGACGAGCATCGGTTCGTTTGGCGGCTCATTGATCACCCGATCGTTCAGCTGCTTAAAATCAGGCAGTTTGGTCATTCGTTTTCCACCTCCTACCTAGTAGCGTAGCTTGTCAGCCAGAAAAGTATGTATGCCTGCGGGGGGAGTTTTGGCGCGGAACGCCAAGCCGGGATCGCGAGCAGCGGAAGCGGCAGCCGCGAGCGGAAAAGCAACCTGTCGCAGAAAAAACGAGGGTATCCCGATCGTTTTGGGACACCCTTTTTCTACTCGACGAGATGAGCTTTGGCCTATTCAATGTCGATATATTTTCGTTTTTGTGGCAGCCGAATGACGAGTGACCCGTTGTGAAACGAAGCTTTGACTTCGTGTTCGGCGACCGGGTAGGGAAACGGGATCCATCTCGCCACACGTCGCCGCGTCTGCCGCCGCTCGTACACATGGCCATGGCTGTCGGCGGACTCGATCGTTTCATAATGGTCGATGAACAGCTGCAGCCCATCGTCCTGCCACTGTAGGCTGATTTGTTCCCGTTTTGTTTCGGGCAGTCGGACGATGATTTGGTATTCCCGCTTCGTCTCTTTGACTTCGATCGGGATGTACGCTTCGACAAACGTTTGCGCGAAATAGTCGTCGAGCGTTTCCAGCAGTTTTTGCCACGGACGTTCGTCCAACCATTGATGGATCATGTGCCGTAAATGATGAAGCGGATGTTCTCCGTCTCCACCGGACGGCGGTTGAAACGGCTGATTCATGGCGCTTCCCTCCTTCAGCAACAAAGCGAAATGGCTCTGCCGAGACGGCTCCGGCCGGCAAAGCGATTCATTGTCAATGTATGTTGCAGGCAAGGAAAAGGCGACGGTTGCCGAGCCGTTTTGAAACCGAGGAGAACGCGAATGGTGTGCCCCCGCTGTCGGCGGCTCGTCATTGGGCCAAGCGTGCTGGCCGCGTTTTTTTCGGCGAGAAAACCGCTGTTTACCATCCTTTTAGCAACTTTTCATTTTGTTTTAACCCCAATGGAATATAATGACACTTGCATCGAATAAACGCGCAAATGGCGCCGTCAGCTATAGCTGGCGACCTAGAGGAGGGTGACGCGATGCATATCATTCATTGGTTGGTGACGGCGTTTTTTTCCGGAACAGCTGTCTCGCTTCTGTCTTATCAAGCCGTGGAAATCGTTCAAGCCATCATCGATTGGTTGGTCGACCGTCATTCGTGAGCGGTCGCGATTCGGCGGCGCGCTGGACGGCCGCCAACCTCTTTTTTCGGCTCGGCTGCTTCGGTGCGTTGGCGAACAAGCAAGGCAAGGTGTATAGTTAAAGAGGAAATATCTCAAGGACGAAAATGAATGGGCGCATGGTCATGGATGGAAAGGAGGACGACAACAGTGAATGGACGCATTTTGCTAATAGAGGATGAAGCCGGGCTCGCCCGGTTTTTGGAACTGGATTTGACGCACGAAGGGTTCGAAGTGCGCGTATGCGCCGACGGGCGCGAAGGATTGGATCTCGCCTTGTCGGAACCGTGGGATCTCATTTTGCTCGATGTGATGCTGCCGCGTCTGAACGGCATGGAAGTATGTCGCCGCATTCGGGCGGCGAAATCGACGCCGATTATTATGATCACCGCGCGCGACAGCGTGTTTGACCGCGTCATGGGACTTGACAACGGCGCTGATGACTACATCGTCAAACCGTTTGCCATTGAAGAGCTGCTCGCCCGCATTCGCGCCTTATTCCGCCGCGTTCGCCCGGAAGCGGATGCGCAAGTGCTGACGTTTAAAGACTTGGTCGTCGATGTGCAGGCGCGCACCGTGAAAAAAGGAGATGAGTTTATTGAGCTGACGAAGCGGGAATACGATCTGCTCGTCGCGTTTATGCAGAACATTAACGTCGTCTTGACGCGCGACGCGCTTCTTGACAAAGTGTGGGGGTTTGATGCGGAAGTGGAGACGAACGTGGTTGACGTCTATGTGCGCTACTTGCGACAAAAGCTCGATGAGCATGACAAAGAGCGATATATCCAGACGGTGCGCGGCGCGGGATATGTGATGCGCCCATGACCCGCCGCCTTTCGTTGCAAAGCAAGCTGACGATGTTGTCCGCAGCGGCCATTTTCATCACCTATTTCCTCTTTACGTTTTTGCAGTACTATATGGTGAAGCAGTGGATGCTGAGGGAAGAACGAAAAACGATGGAACGAGCTGTGGCGGAAATTGAAACCTATTACGCGGAGAAACGTAATTTATCATGGGAGGATATTCGCCGCAGCCGCTCGTTTCTCGAGAGGCTGAATGAGCACTATCAGCTTATTCGTGTGACTGATGAGAAAGGGACGATCATCGTCTCGGTTTCGAACGGCGCTGCCGTCTCGCTGACGCCGGACGAAAAACTGAGCACGCGCAAATTGGATGAGCATTTCGTCAACCATGAGCGGTTTTTGCTGCTCCGCCAGCCTTTTCATGCCGGTCAGCTGCACGGGACGATTGAAATCGCCCGCCGGCTTGTCAAGTTTCAACAAACGACAGATACATTGTTTATCGTTATGACGGTCATCGGCGTGCTGGCCATGGCGGCAAGCGCGCTCGCCGGTCGATTGGTTGCGCAAACGTTCGTCCGGCCGCTGCAAAAGCTGGCGAAAACGATGGCTGCCATCCAGGATAACGGGTTGAAACAGCGCATTGATGTGCCTCCGGCGCGCGATGAAATCACCGAGCTGATGCATATGTTCAACCGCATGATGGACGAAATTGAACGATCGTTCGCCGTGCAGCGCCAGTTTGTGGAGGACGCGTCCCATGAACTGCGCACACCGATCGCCATTTTGCAAGGCCATCTGTCGCTGCTGCAACGATGGGGCAAGCACAATCCGGAAATTTTGGAAGAATCGCTTCAGGCGGCGGTGAAAGAGGCGGAGCGGCTGAAACGGCTCGTTTTGGAACTGCTCGATTTATCGCGAGCCGAGGCGATTGCCGTGCCCGAGGAGATTGCTCCGATCGATGCAGCGGCAGCGGTTGGACAAGTCGTCAAAAATTTCCGTGTTCTGCATCCAGAATTTGTGTTTCTCATCGACCAACCGACCTATCCGCTCGCGCGCATTCTAATCACAAAGCATCATTTTGAACAATTGCTGTTCATTTTGCTTGACAATGCGGTAAAATATTCTCAGCAGGTGAAAAAGATCGTCATTTCCTTGCGCGAAGAAGACGCGTTCGTCATCGTGGCTGTTCGCGATCACGGCATCGGCATTCCAAAAGACGAGCTGAAAAACGTTTTTTTGCGCTTCTACCGCGTCGACAAGGCGCGCAGCCGTGAACAGGGCGGCGCTGGGCTTGGACTTTCGATTGCCAAGGAAATCATCGATAAATACGGCGGGCAAATTGCGGTGGAAAGCGAAGTCGGGCAAGGAACGACGGTCGAGCTCGCCGTTCCGAAAGCGGAGTAGGAGAGGAGCGTGAGGCAATGGAACATCTTCACGAGGAAGAGGCAGCCAGCAAAAAAGCGATCCATCACGTCGTCGAAAAGTTTCGCAAGCGCGGGGTGAAAATCGCGACGTGCAAACCGCGAACCATGATGTCGCTCACATGTTTAGAGGAGATGGACAAAACGAGAGGATGAATCGAGGCAACGGAATATGGAGACAAAACAACGCGTCATCCCAGCCATCAAAACGATGAAGCAATTCGAGTCGTTTTTGGCGAGCCGCTATGAATTGGCGGTGTTGCTTGAGGTACATATCGCCCAGTTACGAAGCCTTTTTGACTATGCGCGCCGCTGCCATAAGCAGCTGATCGTCCACACGGATTTAGTGCAGGGGTTGAGCCACGACGAACACGCGGCGGAATACCTTTGCCAAGAATTCCGCCCGTACGGCCTGATTTCCACGAAAGCGGGCGTCATTACGAAGGCGCGCCAAAAGCGCGTCTTGGCCGTGCAGCGCATCTTTTTGCTTGATTCGCACGCATTGGAGAAAAGCTACCAGATGATTGCGAAAACGAATCCCGACTGCATCGAAGTCATTCCAGGGGCCATGCCGCATATCATCCGTGAAGTGAAAGAGCGGACCGGAAAGCCGATTTACGCCGGCGGGCTCATCCGCACCACTGACGACGTCGAACGCGCGCTAGAAGCCGGGGCGGCGGCGGTGACCACGTCAAATGAAACGCTTTGGCGCCATTACAGCCCGTAGTAGCGCCCGCCTGAGGCCGCCTAAGCGATTATGTGCATCAGGCTGGTCAAACGGGCTACGATGTGCTATAATGAAAGCAACAAGTTAACCATCAGTCAGGAGACGAGGAGAGACCATGCACACATGGTAGGCGAAGGCTTATCGTGTTTGCACTGGTCTCTTTTTGTCTTTTCTCAAAGGAGGAGTCAACCATGACATTCTCAAGCAAACAGCGGAACGATGTTCTCGAGACAATGAGCGAAAAGCCATACGATCTGTTGGTGATCGGCGGGGGGATCACCGGGTGCGGCATCGCCCTCGATGCCGTCTCGCGCGGCATGACGGTCGCGCTTGTCGAAATGCAAGATTTCGCCGCCGGCACGTCAAGCCGGTCGACCAAGCTCGTCCACGGCGGCTTGCGCTACTTGAAGCAGTTCGAGGTGAAGCTCGTCGCCGAAGTCGGGCGCGAACGGGCGATTGTGTATGAAAACGGCCCGCACGTCACCACACCGGAGTGGATGCTGCTGCCCATTTATCGCGGTGGGACGTTTGGCAAATGGAGCACGTCGGTCGGCCTTTGGCTCTATGACCGGCTGGCCGGCGTCAAGTCAAGTGAGCGGCGCACGATGCTTAACGCCCGGCAGACGTTGGAAAAAGAGCCGCTCTTAAAGCGCGACGGCCTCCTTGGCGGCGGCTATTACGTCGAGTACCGGACGGACGATGCCCGCTTGACGATCGAGGTGATCAAAAAAGCGGTCGAGCTTGGCGTCGACGCTGTCAACTATGCAAAAGCTGAACAGTTTTTATACGACGACCGCGGCCGGATCATCGGCGCCCGCTGCCGCGACCTGCTCGGCGGACGAGTGTATGACATTCGCGCCAAAAAAGTCGTCAACGCCGCTGGGCCATGGGTCGATGCGCTGCGCGACAAAGACAGTTCGAAAACGGGCAAACGCCTCCAACTGACCAAAGGCGTCCATATCGTCATCGACCAAAAGCGGTTTCCGCTCAAGCAAGCCGTTTATTTTGACACCCCGGACGGCCGGATGGTGTTCGCCATTCCCCGCGACGGGAAAACGTATGTCGGCACGACCGATACATTTTATAACAGCGACCCGGCCCACCCAACGATGACGGATGAAGACCGCGACTACTTATTGCAAGCGATTCACTACATGTTTCCGTCTGTCGGCATCACCGCGGCCGATGTGGAATCGAGCTGGGCCGGCGTCCGCCCGCTCATCTATGAAGAAGGGAAAGACCCATCGGAAATTTCCCGCAAAGACGAGATCTGGACGTCGTCGTCCGGCCTCATTACGATCGCCGGCGGCAAGCTGACCGGCTACCGGAAAATGGCCGAGACTGTCGTCGATCTTGTCGCCAAGCAGCTGGAAAAAGAAGAAGGAAACGTGTTTCAGCCGTGTCGGACAAAACAATTGCCGATTTCCGGCGGCGATGTCGGCGGCTCGCACCGCCTCCCTGCCTTTATCGCTGAAAAGGCGGACGAAGCGGTGCGCTACGGATTAACGAACGAAGCAGGAGCGCGGCTGGCGAGACAATACGGCACGAACGTTGATCGGCTGTTTGCTTTAAGCCGGCAATACGACCGTTCATCTGGCGTAACGCGCGAAACGTTCATCCGCCTCGTCTATGCCATGGAAGAAGAAATGGCGGCCAAACCGGTTGACTACTTCATCCGCCGCACCGGCGCGCTGTTGTTTGACATTGATTCGGTCCGGCGGGAGAAAGAGGCAGTAGTGGCGTTTATGGCGCGGTATTTGGGGTGGACGGAAGAAGAACGGGACGTGTATAAGAACGAACTCGACACGGAACTGCGGCGCGCGGTGTTGGGGGAAA
>NZ_JPYA01000146.1 GCF_000750005.1 Geobacillus icigianus
TCGTAAATTCAACATTTTGTAGTAATTTTTTTATACCTTGCCAACTTTCTGCCTGATCGACAACGCGACTAGAGGCAACGGCTCGTGTCCGCTCCCATCTGTTGAACAATCAAAAGGCGGATGCTCCGTGAAGGAGCCATCCGCCTCATCGCTGGACAGAACTGTGGGAAAGGAGCCAACGGACCGTGCCCCTCCCCTTTACGTCCGATGGATTTTCGTTTGTTTATTTAAACGCCATCGCCGCCCGCACCGCTTTTTTCCAGCCCTCATAGAGCGCGGTCCGCTTAGCGTCGTCCATCTTCGGCTCAAAGCGGCGTTCGAGCTGCCACTGAGCGGCAATCTTTTCGCGGCTATCCCAATAGCCGACCGCCAGCCCGGCCAAATACGCCGCCCCGAGCGCCGTCGTCTCGTTAATGACCGGCCGCTCGACCGGCACAGCGAGCAAATCGCTTTGAAACTGCATGAGCAAGTTGTTTTTGACCGCCCCGCCGTCAACGCGCAGCGTGGTCAGCGGGAGGCCGGAATCGGCTTCCATGGCGGCTAGCACGTCTTTCGTCTGATAAGCGAGCGATTCCAATGTCGCGCGGATGAAATGCTCTTTCGTCGTGCCGCGCGTGAGGCCGAACACCGCCCCGCGCACCTCGCTGTCCCAATACGGCGTGCCGAGGCCGACGAACGCCGGAACGACGTACACCCCGTCCGTGGACTCGACTTTTTCCGCGTACGTCTCGCTGTCGGCCGCCGTTTTGATCATCCGCAAGCCGTCGCGCAGCCATTGAATGGCGGAGCCGGCGACAAAGATGCTGCCTTCAAGCGCGTATTCGACCTTGCCATCGATGCCCCAGGCGATCGTCGTCAGCAGCCCGTGTTTCGATTGGACCGCTTTTTCCCCCGTATTCATCAACATAAAGCAGCCGGTGCCGTACGTATTTTTCGCCATCCCTTCCGCAAAGCACGCTTGGCCGAACAAGGCCGCCTGCTGGTCGCCCGCCGCTCCGGCGATCGGCACTTCGACGCCAAAGAAATGGTATGGAACGGTTTTCGCGTATACTTGCGAGGATGGCCGCACTTCAGGAAGCATCGCCTTGGGCACGTTTAAAATCGCAAGCAGTTCGTCATCCCATTCGAGCGTATGAATGTTGAACATCAAGGTGCGCGACGCGTTCGAGTAGTCGGTCACATGGGCGCGGCCGCCGGATAGCTTCCAAATGAGCCACGTATCGATCGTGCCAAACAACAGCTCGCCGCGCTCCGCCCGTTCGCGCGCCCCCTCGACATGATCCAAAATCCATTTCACTTTCGTTCCCGAAAAATAAGCGTCAATGAGCAGTCCCGTTTTTTCGCGAAACAACGGATCATACCCTTTCGCTTTCAACTCGTCGCAAATGCCCGCCGTCTGCCGCGATTGCCAGACGATGGCGTTGTAAATCGGGTTGCCGCTCTCTTTTTCCCAAACAACGGTCGTTTCCCGCTGGTTCGTAATGCCGATCGCCGCCACTTGTTCCGGCTTCACTTGTGCCTCGGACAAGACGCTGGCAATGACGGCAAGCACCGAACCCCAAATTTCGTTCGCGTTATGTTCGACCCAGCCGGGTTGCGGAAAATATTGGGTAAACTCTTTTTGCGCCATATGGACGATTTCGCCCTTTTGATTGAACAAAATCGCGCGCGAGCTCGTTGTACCTTGGTCGATGGATAAAATGTATTGATCCATAGTCTCGTCCTCCCCTTTTCTTGGTCGTTTTCGATCCACTTCGTTTCCTTCGCTCCAGCAAAAACGGTTAAGAAGAATAGCGGCTTGCGACGTTCGACGCCTTTCCGGCTGTCAGTTTCGCTCCGGCCAACACGACGGCCGTGGCTGCCAGCACTCCCCATAAGGCGCCGGTCGGTTTTCCTAAGAACACGGCTTTATACACCAAGCTGCCTAACGCGCCGCCAAGCAGCGGCCCGACAATCGGCACCCACGCATATGACCAGTTCGACGACCCTTTTCCCGGAATCGGCAGCAAAAAGTGAGCTAGCCGCGGCCCAAAATCGCGCGCCGGATTAATGGCGTAGCCGGTCGTACCGCCGAGCGACAGCCCAATCGCCACAATCAAAAAGCCAACGACAAACGGATTGAGTCCATCGGCGAATTTGTTGGCGCCAATGGCCAAGATGACCAAAACCAACACAAACGTACCGATGATCTCACTCAACAAATTGGCAGCCGGATTCGGCACGGCCGGCCCGGTGGCAAACACGCCAAGCTTGACGCCCGGATCGTCCGTTTCTTTCCAATGTGGCCAATAGTGGAGATAGATGATGGCAGCTCCAATCATAGCGCCGAGCACTTGTGCCAACACATAGCCAGGGACATCTTTCCACGGAAAATCGCCGCTGAGCGCCAACGCCACCGTCAACGCCGGATTCAGATGGGCGCCGCTGTACTTGCCGACCGCATAAGCGGCCATCGCCACCGCCATTCCCCATCCCATCGTAATGACGATCCAACCGGAGTTGGCCGCGTACGATTTCTTCAAATTAACCCCTGCACACACGCCGGCGCCGAAAATGATCAGCAGCGCCGTCCCAACGAATTCTCCCAAAAATGCCGACATTTTCGCATCCCCTCCCTAGTACTTATCAATTATTGATTTCTATTCATTTATGAAGCAAAAAGCACTTTCATTCGATTGCAATTTTTGACTCTGCAATCATTTCAAAAAAAGGTAAAAGCCTCTTTCAACTCAATACTTACAAATCGCTTAACGGACGGATAAATCAAGCCATGCAACAACGACTCCTTTCTATGAAAAAATTATTATGGCGAAAACATAGCGCCAGCAAATAGAGTGAATCATGGCTAAATATTAAAAAGCGGAGGCCTACACACTTCCCGTTTTTAAGGAATGATGTGCATGTCTCCGCTTCTCCACACCACAAAATTATTAACTTATTTCATTTTCAGAATAGCACGTTTAGAAAACGCTGTCAATCATCTTTTTCAGAAGCACCATTTTTATGGGAAAATTAGGTGTAAATGAGCAGAGTAGTTTTTTTGCAATAGCGAATGATCTCTCCCCTTCGGCTTCTTAACTTCGAGGCTCTTCATTAAAAGTTGTCCTTGATTTTTTCATCACGCACCTGACTTATGCAACCAAGAAAGAACAGGAAACCAATCATGTTTTGCATACACTTGTGCAGAGAGGTATTGTCAAAAGTGTATCCTCCACACTCACGGTTTTCCCTTGAGTTTCAACGATTGAACGAAAAAAAGCTTGCCACCCCCATTGTTTTCGGCCATCATTGAGGTAACGACACCCAACAGCCAAAACAAAGGAGTGACAAGCTTTGTTACCTCAATGATTCGCCTATTTGCTCGAAATTATCAAGACCCAATATCAAATCATTGTGTATGTAATGGGTGTGATATTGGGGAAATCCTTGCATCTCGAGGACTGGGACGAACCCATCCAAAAGCCGTACCGGAAACTTCAGGTCGATGACCTTCCGATCATCGATGTGCCGGAAACCCTTGATTACCGGAAGCTGTTGGCAGACTATGAAGCCCAGCACAGACGTCCTTTACGGCCCATCCAGCGCCGCGCGAAGGCGAAACACCGTGTGCCGGATTCGTTGACCTGCCCTCGCTGCCAGGCTCCCTCTTCTTACCTGTACGCCAATCACGGCGGAAAAGGGCAATACCAATGCAAAGTGTGCCAATGCCGGTTCAACCACCGGAACCGATTCACCAAGCAAGCGGTCTTTCGTTGTCCGCACTGCAAAAAGACGTTGGAAAAAATCAAGGAGCGCAAGGAATACAACGTCTATAAGTGCAAGAACAACGATTGCCCGTTTTACCAGGCCAACCTTCGCCGGATGACGAAGAAGGAACGCCAACCGTTTCAACAGGATCCTCAAGCCTTCAAGGTGCGGTATTTGTTTCGGGAGTTCTTGTTTGACTTTCTCCCGTTGGCTTCCTCGTCGCTCATCAAGCCGAAGGTCGATTTGTCCCGGCTGGCTGCGTCGCCGCACGTGTTGGGGCTCGTGTTGACGTACTACGTCAACTTTGGGATGTCCTCGAGGGAAACCGCCGCCGCCCTGAAGGACATCCATGGCGTCTCGATCTCCCATCAGACGGTGCTCAACTACGCCAACAGCGTCGCGCTTTGGATCAAGCCCTTTTGTCGACCGGTTCCCGTATGAGCTGTCCGGTTCGTTCTGTGGGGACGAGACGTATATTCGCGTCAAAGGGCGCTGGCATTACCTGTTCTTTCTATTTGACGCCGTCAAAAAGATCGTGCTGTCCTATCGCGTCTCGCCCAACCGGGACACGCTCTCGGCCATCAAGGCGATCAATGATGTCCTCAGGAAGCTGCCGTCCCTTCCAGACGACTTGTCGTTCGTCGTGGATGGCAACCCGATTTACCTGTTGGCGCAACACTTCTTTGCCCAGCACGGGATTTCGTTTGACGTCCGCCAGGTGATCGGCCTGACCAACGAAGATCCGGTCTCGGAAGAGTTTCGCCCTCTCAAGCAGATCATCGAGCGATTCAACCGGACCTTTAAAGGCAACGACCGCCCGACCCATGGGTTTGGCGCCGAGGAAGGCTCGGTGTCCTTTGTGACGCTGTTTGTGGCGTATTTCCACTTTCTGCGCCCGCATAGCGCGCTCGAAGGCCGGGTGCCGGTCGTCATCCCGGAGCTCGCCGAGCTGCCGCATATGCCGGCCCGGTGGACGAAGCTCATCACCATGGCTCAGGACTTCCTTCAAAACGAGGCAGCCTAACTTTTTTGTCCTCCAGAGCCCGTTGAACAGAACTCCTGCCGGATTCGGCGAAGCGAACCCTTGACCAACCGAACACCGCCAAAGGTAACATTCGGTCAAAGCAAGGGCGGCTTTTCGATTGCCTTCTTTTTTGTCCCCGTCGCCCTTGACGACTCTTCCGCACCTTTGGCGGGTGTTGGTCAAGGGCGAATCCGGCTCTCTGCATGCCCCACGATGCTCAATGGGATGGTCTGTGTGGAGTTTTCATAGAACTTTTGACGCTACCCACCTAGATACAGTGCCAAAATGCCTCTGACCCCTTTTGTATCAAGGGACAAGAGACATTTTGTTTGCCTAGCGGTCGAACTCGGATTCGAAAAAGCAATAGTACTATGGGTTTATCAAGTGACAGATCAAGGTCTGCCAATGGGATATTTGGTGACGGAAGCATCTTGTCATGATCGAATCGCAGCCGAAAACGTCATGATCCAAATTCCTCATCCCTATAACTTCGGGGAGCAAAGGGTTTATGCTGTCGGAAGAACACCAAATGACGCTTTTCCGTCTCGAAAAACCAGAAACATTGTCTGCCTGAGACATGGAAGCAGTAGATCAAACCAAAACACAAAGTGATCAAGACGGTGTTTTCGGTTCTGGTTCACCATTTATCGTATCACTGAGATCCGAGCCCATTCGATCATCGAATTTGAAATAGCGTTAAACGGTATATTGTTAGCCTATTTCTTAGTTACACTTGGGCTAGTTGAGCGCTAAAGCTCAACTAGCACCACGGGTAGATGTAAATATTTTTTACCTCTTCATCTGTAATTCGCGATCCACTTCTTTCGCAGCCTGATCTAATGCTTCTTTTGGACGAACTCCTTGATATAAACTTTCCATTGCGCTTACAATATGTTGTCGAGCTTGAGGAAACACTGAAATAAGAGCTCCTTGTGTAGCAGGTGTAGATTTTGTCTCTTTCAATTGGTCTACCGTGACTTTCAATTGTGGATACTTCTTCCATTGTTCTTTCACAAGAGGCAAGTCATACGCTTTAGGATTAATCGCAAAATATCCAGTATTTACATGCCATTTAGCCTGCACTTCAGGTGTAGTAAGGTATTTCATAAACTCCCATGCCGCCTTTTTCTTTGCTTCATCCACATCCTTCATTAACCACAGAGACGCTCCTCCAATAATAACCCCTTGACGGTCGGTATTATCAGGAATCGGTAAGTAAGCAACTCCCACCTTAAATGGCGAATTATCAACAACAGTTCTAACTCCCGCTGAAGAATCAAGATACATTGCTACTTTCCCAGATTGAAAAGCAGCTCTCATATCATCCCAATTTTGACCAACATTATAAAAGGAACCATCTTTATACATATCAGATATCAACTTGAATACACGCAATCCTTCTTTACCGTTAAAAACGGCTTTTGTTGCCTCACCTTTACGCCCATTTTCTTTATTCACATAGAGACCACCTTGTACTGCCAACATCTCTTCAAAAAACCAGCCATAATTCAAGATAGTAAAACCATACTTTCCTTTTTTAGTTAGTTTTTTCGCCATCTCTCTTAACTCGCTATAGGTCATAGGCGGTTTTTCTGGATCCAACCCTGCTTCTTTAAATGCATCCTTATTGTAGATCAGTACCGGAGTAGAAGAGTTAAAAGGCATCGAATAAATTTTTCCATCCACCTTATAATAACTAACTATATTTTTTTCCCACTGCGACACATCGTATTTTTCTCGATCAATAAAATTTTGGATTGGTTCAATTTTCCCGCTATTAATCATATATTTCGTTCCAATTTCGAACGCCTGCATAATAGTTGGAGAGTCCTTCGTTCCTGCTACTGCATTAAACTTCGTCAAAGCTTCCTCATATGTTCCTTGAAACACTGGTTTTACATAAATTTTAGATTGCGAAGTGTTGAAATCGTTAACAATTTCATTCAAAACCTTTTCCAAATCACCGCTCATTGCATGCCAAAATACTACTTCTGTTCTATCAGATTTTTCTTTTGTATTATCTTGTCTACCACTTGGCGATGCTTTATCCTCTCCCCCACTACATCCAGTCATAACTAATAAAACAATTAAACTCATTATCCACTTTTTCACAATTTTTCCCCCTTCATTTAATTGCACCTTGCATTAATCCCTTTTGCAGTTGTTTTTGACCAATAAACAATAGTAATAAAGTAGGGAAAATTACGATAATAACCGCAGCCATAACCACCCCCCATTCAGTTGCCATTTCTTGTGTTTGCATTTGCTTTAATCCAATCTGTACAGTGCGTACACGTTCATCATTAGTAACTAGAAGCGGCCATAGATACATATTCCATGTGGTCAAAAAGCTGTATAATCCTAATGTTGCTAAACTCCCTTTAGAAAGTGGTAACACGACATACCAAAAAAATCGAAAGTGTTTCACCCCAGAAACTTGAGCTGCTTCGTATAATTCAAAAGGTATTGTTTTAAAATGTTGTCTCAATAGAAATATACCGAAAGCTAATGCAAAAAACGGTATTGTCAAACCAAAATAATTATTGGTCCAACCGAGTGCTTGAACAGTTAAATAATTAGGAATAACAGTGGCTTCCCACGGAACAAGCATTGTCATAATGGTCAAGAAAAATAATACATTTCTTCCTATAAAACGAAGAAAAACAAATGCATAAGCTGCTAAGCTAGAAACTATAAGTTGTCCGATCATAACAATCAACGATACAGCAAAGCTATTCCACAAGTAGCGTCCTAAAGGAACTTTTTGAAATGCATAGATATAATTTGTGAAAGACCAATTCGTTGGCCACCACTTTCCTTGCAATAACTCAGCTCCACTTAAAAAACTAATGAAAAAGGCATATAAAATGGGAAACATTATTACAATTGTACAAACGATCAGCAACGCATATAAACTTGCCTTTCTTAGAATAATCATTGATAATGCACCTTCCTTTCAACAAAGGAAAACTGCAAAATAGTAATAATCAGAACAATTAAAAATAATACAACAGCTTGAGCACTAGCAAACCCAAAATTATAGTTTACAAAAGCCTCACGATATATGGAATAAACCAACACAGTTGTCTTATTAACAGGCCCCCCTTTT
>NZ_JPYA01000147.1 GCF_000750005.1 Geobacillus icigianus
TTATGTCTTCTGTTGGCAGGCGAAACGATCGATCGAGTTCTTTCCGCTACCTAGGGCATTTTCTATGACCGAAATGCCCTATTTGTGCTGGGCTTTTTTATACACTAGCACTGGGGTGAATAGTTACAAAATTTCTTTGCTGTCGTTTGCATCTTGCATTTTTAAGCTGATGCGGAAGCGGGCGTTGCTCCAAATTTGCTCATCGATAACGCCTCGCGGCTTTTGCGTTGCTAAAATAAGATGAACACCCAAGCTGCGGCCGATGCGGGCGGCGCTCACTAATTCGCGAATAAAGTCCGGCTCTTCGCTTTTCAATTCCGCAAACTCATCGGCGATTAAAAATAAGTGCGGCAAAGGCTGTTCCGCCTTTCCTTGTTTGTACAGTTCCATGTAGTCGTTAATATGGTTGACTTCATAGCGGTCAAAAAGGCGCTGCCGTTTTTTCAGTTCGCTGTTAATGGACGCGAGCGCCCGGGCGCTGAAGTTTTTGCTCCCATGAATGTTCGTAATCGTGCCGAGCAAATGCGGAATGTTCTTAAACGGCTGCGCCATGCCGCCTCCTTTGTAGTCGATGATTAAAAAGGCGACTTCATGCGGGTGGAAATGCACGGCTAATGATAAAATGTACGTTTGCAGCAGTTCACTTTTTCCCGATCCCGTCGTTCCGGCGACCAACCCGTGCGGCCCGTGCGCTTTTTCGTGCAAATTTAACTCAACGACATCTTTCCGCCCCTTTAATCCGATCGGCACGGCAAGCGAGCGGGACGTTTGGCGCGATAACCAGTTTTGTGCGATCTTCAGTTCGTTCACACGGCGCGCTTGCATCATTTCTAAAAATGTCACCTTTTCTGGAATCGAGTTATTCATGCCTTTTTGATGATCCAATGAGCGAAGCATTCGCGCAAATGATTCATTTCCTTCCGCTGAATGCTCATCCAGCTGAAACGGAATATGCGCCGCCTTCCGATGCTGAATGACAATCTCTCCTTCCCGCTCGTTAATGTATTGCACGAGCGTATGAACGTTTTCCGTTAAGCTCTCTTTCGTCTCTGAAGCAAAAATAACAGAAATGCCAATGTCCTCGTTTTTTTCTTCCAAATACTCTAAAATCACGTGTTCCGCGATTAACGAACGGTCAGCCACGATAAATACAAAATGAGGGGAGAACCGTTTTTTGTCTTTTTCTTCATCCAAGTCGCGCTCCCGCAGCATCTCGTATATGGACGACAACAATTGGTCGCGCGTCTGCTCGTTGTAAACAAGCCCTTTGGCGAACGAATTCGGCAATTGAAAGTGCGGAAGCCATTTCATCCATTCCCACTGCTTATAATCGTTCTCTGAAAAAATCGCCACAAACCGCACATCGTGGTAGCTGTGGAAAAAAGCGATTTGGCCCACCAACTGCTCGATTTCGCCGTTCACAATGGATCGTTTCCCGACCATTCCGATCGCTCCGCGTGATGCATCAATCGGAAGCGGCACATGTTTAACGGTTTGATATACCCGGGCCATGCGCTGGGCCTGCTCCAACAAATCATCCATTTCCCGGTTCGCCAGATCGCCCATATTCACTGACACTTCATATGCGGCCGGCACGTCGGCCGTTCCGATTCGCACATGAAGGAAATCGGCGCTCTCCGCCGTCCGCTCCCAAATGCGGCTGTTCACTTGCATGACGAACGATTTCATCTGCTCAAAGGATGGAAAATGATAATATAATACGTTTCTCTGTTTCTCGGACAACGCCTGAAGTTGTTCTCGCTTTTGTTCCAAGTAGTTCGTATAAATGCGCTGGCGCTTTTCTTTTCTCGTTTTGCGCGTCTTTTTTTCCCGCCTATATTGCGCCGTTGATGTCACGATCGTCGTCGCAAACATGACAAGTGAAATCAGAATGAAAATGCCCCGCGGCTGAATGAGCGCCACCGCCCCCATTACCAGCAGCATCATAAGCGGCGGCAATACCATCAGCCATAAGCCGCGCGGGTCGCTGTCCCCGTCTTGACTTGGAAATGAAATGCTCACTTTTTCTCTGGGCAACTCATAAATCATACGCGGCGTCCGACGGTATATCGGATATTTTTTCTTCATTTCAGAAAGAGGGGGCATCGTTTCGGTCAACGATGAAACCACCTCTTCGCTGCTCGTCACCGCCAGCAAATCATCTTCGATCAAAACAAACTGCATATATGGGCATAAGAGCACATCGCCGTTTCGCAACGGCGCCGCATCGGCTAGCTGCACCCCGTTTAAAAACAATCGGGCATTGCCGGGAAGAACGACCCATTTCCCTTGATGCTTTCGCAACGAAAAGCAAGCATTCGCTGTCTGAATGTCTGCTTGAGGATCATTGGCGACAAGCACCTCGCTTTGTTGTCCGACATAATAAATCGATTTCCTATGTTCTGTGCTCCAGGCGATTGTCATTTGCCTCTCATCGACGTTAACCGTAATGGAACACCCTAGCTTTAGCTCACCGATCTGCCGGTCCCCTTGTAGAACGGCGAGCGTCGAGCCGTCCGATTTCTTTTCGATCTGGATATATCCGTCGCGAAATGAAAATGCTGAAACAGTCACGTGATGCTCTAACTGATTGCCGATGACAATGGTCTTCTCTTCGTTTGTCAACGAAAATCGTTGACAATATGTTTCATACAAAATCCATAGTTGACTCATACAATCCTCTCCTACAATGTCCACAGCTGCGCATTTCTATTTTTTAGATTCTTGATGGTTGATAGCAGGCGATTCATGAGACGATGGCGTCGTCTCGCCAGATAAATTAGTCGCTGGCGTTGAAGCCGGCAGCTGCTCTCCCCTTGTTCGTTCTTCCTCCAGTGAAGTTTCCGTCTCTTTTCTTTCTCTCTCGTATTCTTCAATTTCTTGGTCAATGTCCTCCAATTTTCGCTGCTTTTCGGCTCCTGACAACTCTGTATCTCCTTTCATTTGCTCGCGGTATTTTAATAGAGCGTACACGATCAAATCCCGGTCCTCCATCGTCCGCGCCAATTCAAGCGCTTCCTCGTTTTGGCCGCGTCCGATGTAAATCCAATACAACATATATGGTTCATCTGTTTTAAGGGTAATATTGTTCAATACCGTTTCACGCTGCTTTTCGGTGAGAGATTCCGTCATGACATAAGAAAAGGCAAGTTCGTACTGAATGACATACGGCATATCTTCAGGCGCATAATCTTCCAAGGCGGTAATGACATCGCTATATTTATTTTGCAAAAACCATTCTGTACCTTGGATATATGCCTCTTGCTTCGGCTGCGCAAGAAAGAACGAATAAAGCACATAGATGATCGCAGGAATTAACAGTCCGATGGCAGAAAAAAATATGTATCTTTGCGCGTTCCATCTTTTTTTGGAAATGTGCACTTGTGACCGTTCTTTTTCCTCTTCTTCATCAGCCCATTTCTCCAAAAACGCTAACAACTCATCAAAATGATCGGCTTGCCATAATTCTTTCGCCATCGGCGAACATTTCAACGTTTCATGAAACTTCAAATATTCGTCAAATCGATATTCCCCTTCCGTCAGAGCGAGCACTGTCGCTTTCACTTCACGAAGAAGGCGCTCGTCATTCCACTCATCAGGTGGCAAGCTTTCCTTCACACCCACATGGAGAAAAAAAGGCTCCAACGCCCGGTTAAACACAAGATTTTCTGGACAGACGATAAGAATCAACCGGCGAGCCGAATGATGCTTCACCTTAGAGACGAGCTGAAGAGCAGCTCTGATGCGAGAGAGCAGCGACATTTTCTTCACCGCCGCAAACGGCAAAAACGATGAAGGTGGTTGAATCACCATTCTTACTTCATCTTCAGATACGTTAATGTCCCGTTTGATGCAAGGATCCGCTTCCTTGATAATCTCTAGTTCTAGCGGATGCTGCATTTTCAGCTTGGCACGCTGAAAGACGAGCACATACGGTTGATCGCCAGTCATAACGGCGTCTACCTGTATTTCCAAATACGTCCTTTTTTCGTTCATAAGCAAAAATGCCCCTTATCTCTTTGTCGATGTTACAAAACTACAATGCGGTCCCCGTTGGTAATACCGCTCGCCTGCAGTGTCGCGCAGCCTGGGAAGACTGCCTGCTTATTTTCAACACGCACCCAGCAGCCTTCTCGCGGTGGCGTCGATATATTTTTTATCTGCCAAACAATCTCTACTATCTTTTTAATTGAATACAAGTCAGATAAGCGGAGGTCTAGTGTATCTTGTGTATAATAGCGAAGGTCAACCGTAACTTGAATATACATAGCTGTCAATCCTCCGATTCTATACATGCTCACATAAAAAATGAGCTTCCCTGTTGCCAACAGCCATTCTCCTATCTGTTCAATGTTTACATAATCTTAGGAGTAATGGCCATGACAGTTAAGGTTTCAAGATGGACAGCATGGAATGTTGTATTTAGCATGCATACAGAAAAAAGCGCCATAATCTTTTGTAAGATTTATAGCGCTTTTTTCCGAATGTCTCTTTATCCGCGAATTTGGCTGGCAATTTGCTGATCGGTTTCTTCCAAAATCGTAGCGGAATTGTGCAATTGCTGTGCCACTTCGTTTAATAGAACCGCCATTTTTTCGAATGATGGACGCAACTCTTGATATTGTTGGATAAATGCTTCACTCGAAGCACCTTCCCAAATCCCTTGAAGCATATGGCTCATTTGATCCAATCTTGCAATTAGTTCGGTGACATTCGAACTCTCGACATTATATTGCCTAGCAACACCACGCAACTCTTCCGGTGTAAGACGAATCACACCTGCCATTTTTCAGTCCTCCTTTAACGGGATCTCTTCTCTTCAATTTTAAACAAGAAAATCACGATTGATCAACAACATAAATACATTTATATAAAAATGAGTATTTTATACCACATTTTATCAACAACAATCTGTACTTTTTTCATATCTACGTCAACAAAACCTTCTGAAAATAAAAAAAACAGCGACTATAGACCTATGTCGCTAGGCTCTAAACAGTTATTTAAAGGCACTTTTGCGTTTCTTTCATTATCCCTGAGAAGTTTTATCCCTTTATTTCTCGTACGATCACATCGTAATACAAAGTAATGTTCTGTCCCCTCATATCGTTGATCATATTCGTATAACGCAGAGCCGCTGTTTTCATGCTACATTGATACATCTCATTCTGCCATTCGTTCTGCCTTTGATATTGGTCGATCACTTTATTGGTTTTATCAGCAATTTTCCCCTGCATGTCCTTCATGGCATCACGGACTACTTGCACTAAATCCCTGTCGCACTCCCTCATTCGATCCAACAGTTGAATAAACCCTTTCGCTTTGTACACCAAATCTTGTTCGATGTCAAACTGGTAAACTATATTCAATTGTCCCATGCCTAACATCCCTCTTTACTCATATCTCAAATCAAAGATATTAGCGATCTGCTCCTCTTTTTCAACCAACTGTTCAACCGATTGTTTGATGGAAGCGATGAGCTCTCTCCCTTTGGCCATCTCCCCTTCGTAGTACGCCAACATTTCTTC
>NZ_JPYA01000148.1 GCF_000750005.1 Geobacillus icigianus
ACAAATGAAGTAGATATTATAGGTATTAATAAAGAGACAGGTATTTGTACTTTAACAATAATTGATAGTCTTGATTGGCGGAACGAAGAAGAACACTTATTGCTTCTACAAGAGAAGATAAATGTTTATTTAAGTTTCATCGAAAGTGGTGAGATTTATACTACATATACACCATCTAAGGGGAGAAAGTTTGAAATTAAAATTTGCTTTAAAGAGTCTATTCCTGATAGTTGTATACTATTTCTACAACAAGCATCTAAAATTATAGCTGATGCAGGTTTTTTCTTAACTTACTCAGTTGGGCTTGAAAATGAATAATTCAACCATATATGTTTTCATTCATTTTCTGGTGCCGCCACGTGGCATGAAGGTCTATTCTGAAAATGAATATTTTCATCCTTCTGATGGTCCAGCATAGATGTAGCATAGTTTTCTTCTATGGAAGACCCAATTACCTTTCATCATCTGTGGTGAAGCTCGATTCATGGGTGGCTACGGGCAGTTTAATAGTTAAACGAGGAGGGGATATGATGCAATATACCATTACACCAATCGCATTTGTTAAAAATAACCGCAAAGATGTTGAAGATGATAATTGGGGTAGTGTTATTTCAATAATTGAATTATCAGATGAAATCGATGATTCAGCTTTACAAGGTATCAGTGAGTTTTCGCATTTAGATATTATTTTTTATTTTGACCGAGTTACAGATGACAAAATTCAATATGGAGCAAGGCATCCAAGAAATAATAAAGAATATCCAAAGGTCGGAATTTTCGCTCAAAGAGGCAAAAATCGACCGAATAAATTAGGTTTAACAACCGTTGAATTGTTAGAACATAAAGGGCGAACATTGAAAGTAAGAGGATTAGATGCAATAGATGGTACTCCTATTATTGATATTAAACCGGTTATGAAGGAGTTCTTACCCAAAGGCGAAGTAAGGCAGCCTGCTTGGTCGGTATCATTAATGGAACGATACTGGGATTAATGTTATTGAATTAACAACATACTTTATTTAAATTGATAACA
>NZ_JPYA01000149.1 GCF_000750005.1 Geobacillus icigianus
AATTTCAATGTCAATAATGATTCAAGAATGCAAATAAAAGCCGACGCTAAAACAAATAATAACGTTGCGATGCCCATACTGATCACAGAAGTGTAAAACCATTTCGCGCGGCTCCCCAACTTAATCATTGCATAGTGATCAAACGAACGAAAAGCGGTGAAAGGGAAGATACCAATTAAATAAATGAGTGATAAAAGAAAGAAGACATGAAAAAAATCATTCAATGAAAATAATAATAAATCAAAAACATTTTTTTCCTCTTTGTACATCAAAAAAGAATAAAAACGAAATAGACTACTGATCATGAGAAGCAAAAGAATCGTATAAACAAACTTCCTACTATAAAGAATAGTAAGCCATCTAATGCTAATGTTCAAACGATTCCGCATGTTTGACAGCTCCTATAAAAAATAATGCGACTCCTATGCCCAACAATATCAAATCGTAAAGTGCGACGTATGAAATCTTCAAATTAGAATCATACTCTAAATCGAATAACATAGCGGCATTCAAGAATTTGTTGATTTGAGCTAACAACGTTCCAGAAATGATATAAAAAGCAAAAGGAAAAACAATGGTTAAATAATGATTACGAATTAATGTCGATATGCCAAGGGCTAAGGTCGAAAAAACAACCCCGCAAACAAAACTATTCAAAATCATGATCAAAACAAATAAAACCGGTGAGTACTCGTATACTCGGCGCAAAACCGTTATATTTAGAGTATCTACAACCGACACATCAAATCTTTTGATCAGTAAAAAGATGACAAATGAGACAAGCAGACTCGATGCCATCACATAGCCACTTGCTAGTCCGTTTACCAGCAGGCGAATCAACAAATATTTTTTCCGGCTCATTCGATAAGATAGATAGTGGATGAAACCCGTACGAACATCTGTTACATAAGAAGCAGCAAATGGTAAAGAAACTAACACGGGAAACAATAAACTTAATATAGCTGACGTTCCCTCACTATACGAGTACATAAATAAATAAATGGCGTTTACACCTGGGTACTCATGAAACAAAAACTCAAAAGATCCTATAAATATGCAGGCGAATATGAGCAGTTGACTAATGAGCATGTTTCGTGAAAAAAACGCCCTTTTTAACTCGCTGACAAAATATCCATTTTTCATAGCAGCTCATCCCTCCCTTATAAAGCAAACAGAAGCACCGTGAAATAAGGTACTTATGTTTGATAACTATTCAGCACATGATCAAGTGAGTTGAATAGTGTTTGTATTTCTTGTCTATGATGTGAATACTCATAGACGGAGGTGAATCGCATGTGGACGGTACAACAAGCTGTATTGACAATGGAGAGCCTCATGGGCAAAATCCAACAACAAAACCAGTTCATTCATCAGTCATCCAAGAAAACGAACAGTTGCGTCAGAAAAACAAGCACTTAAGCAAAGAAAATGAACGACTCAGAGGTCGCATTCAAGAGCTGGAAGCACGCACGAAAAAAACAGCTCCAATAGCCATTGGCCCCCATCCTCTAGCTATAGGAGTAAAAAATTTCTTTCTCATTTTTTATGCCCTCCTCTAAAAATAAAATGAAATTTGCGCGCGCAGTTTATAGAATTTGACTGTAGATGAGCATTTTTCATTACAGTCATTTCCATGCCCTAAGAGACAAACAGGGACCCCTTAGGCGACATGGAGATAATCCGGCGTCATCGGTTCATCCGCCTTCCAAGCCAGCCGCATCACCGCGTCATCGAGGCCATGGATCGCTCCCTCGTAGCGATACACGCGGTAACGCTCGTTCCCCACCGTGACGAGGCGGGTGTCGTTGGGCTCGATATAGCGGGCAAACTCCTTCGCTTGAATGGCGATGCCTTTCGGATAGAGAATCCGGTTCGTCTTGAGCATGGCGATGACATGGAATCCTTGTTTCAGGCAGGCTTCGATGAGCGCTTGGGACGGATACCATGAATCCATGAGCACATACACCGGCTGAGCCCGCTTCCCCTTGAGCGAGGAAAGCATCTCGATCGCTAGGTCGATTTTGCTTCTTCCCGCCGTCTTGTCATACAGACGAAAGGCGAACGGAAACGCTTGCGAGAAAGTATGCACCATCAGCCAAACAAGCGAATGCCCCCAGACCCATTGATGATCGCTGTGAGAGAAATGCCAGTCACACCCTTGAATGGCGTGGGCGGCCCGTGACGAAGGCCTCGTTTTTTGGCAAATGGGATCATCCATCGAAAGGAACAGGGGTTGATTCGTCCGTTTGGCCAGGCGTTCGATCTGGCGAAGGATCCATTCTTGAAGCTTCTCAAGCCGTTTTTCCTCGTTCCAAGGGCTTTTCGTGAAAAAGTGGCTCAGTGTCGTTCGATGATTCGGGTGAAAACTCCAGTACCGGACATCCGTCAATGTCCCCGAACATCCCTTGGTACAAGGCGTCGACAAGATGAACCAGATGCTTGATGACCGGCTTCGAGAAATCAAGCGCCAATCCCAGCGTCATGAAAAACTTGTGGGATTCCTTGATGATGTGTTCATCGATTCCTAAGACATGAACCTCCTTGTGTGAATGGGTTTGAGCACATCTATTTTTCTCAAGGAGTTGGGTTCATATCTCTTTTTTTATTTGGTTGTAAATTTATGTTAGCCAATTTACTCATCTACAGTATGTAACTCTTGTTTTCCTTGCCATATCATTTTCCAGTAATTCTCGATTCGTTTAAATGTGTCATCGGAACGCTGTGTAACAAAATCTTTTGCCAATTGGTAATCCGCATCCTTTGGTGAGATACCTTTCGTTACAAATGCAAGAAGTTGTTCTTTCGCTTTTAATAGCACAGAGGACAAATCTTCTTCGTTTTTAATGTCCTTAAACATTTCTTGATAATTTTTGATTACCGATTCAATTTCTTCGTGTGTATAAATGGTTTTTCCTAGTTTGTTTGTCATAGATAAATGACGTGATTGTTCGTATGTCAGAGGAGCATTCAGCGGTTTGATTTTGGCTCGTGCTGCATAGAATCTTTCCTCTACGGATTGATAATCCATCAATTTTTTCGTATTGTGACGAACATAATCTTGAATCAGTTGATCAAATCCAGCTTTTACGTCGCCACTTAAAAACGTATCACTGAAGTGTTGAAGCGCAGCTGTCGAAGAAGCAAGTTCAAGATGTGCTTCATAAGAGTTAAGCTGTTGCTTCTTTATTCCAAAAAGGTTAATCCCTACATATTTAGCTAAACTATCCATTCCATCCGTAATATGTTGTAAGATGGATTCCACTTTCTTCAATTCTTCATCGCTTAGTGAATCAAAGTATTTGGACTCATGTAAATATTGACTGAAAACGAGCCATTGATCCTGTGGCCGATAAGAAAAAATATCGGAAGGGTCTGCGTTTTGTATGTTAATATCTTTTAAAAAAAACTCTTCTACCGTCATGCTCATCAGACCTTGAACCTGTTTGATTTCATCCGAAAGGGTGATTTTATAAGCCTCTCCATTTCTGATGACTTCTACTTGCTTTCCAGCTAATGGATTTTTGATTTCATATATGGATGGCATTCTGGCATCATTTCGAGCGACCATCGCTCCGATATATCCAAGATCAATTTTCATGGGGGTCATCCCCTCCTATTCTAAATAATCAATAGAAGGTAATGGTTCTACACCACTTGCATAGTAAAAATTCAACACACTGAAGAAGTCGATTGATTTCCCGGTTGTTAAATCGACGATTAAGATGTGATCGCCATAGTTAAAATCGTCAGATTCCAGTCTACGTGGTGTATTTTTACCTAAAGTATCGACAAATGAACTGTAGTAGTATAGGGTTGGACCAGATTGATATTGCGATTCATGGTATGTGAAAAGCGTCCCCACATCTAGATATACCATAATTGCAAAATCAGAACTTGCATAATTGGAAGAGTAAGAAATCGGGCTTGAAATGGAAGATATTTTTATATCCGATAGGGAATGTGTTCTTTGTGAATATCCCCCATTGTATGAAAAATAATATTTTCTTTCCCAATTAAGATGTTCGTTGTTAATTCCATTTACATTCAACACATATTGGCCGTTTGAATACAAAGAACCATCACTATATTTTGCAACGAATTTTGTAAGATCTTGTGAAATATATAAGGCTTCATCAAAATTAGCAGGATTGGAAGCATTCATTTGAATGGTGTATGAAGCTCCCAAAGTTCCTTTTGATAACACACCTAAAGCATAATCACCTGCCGGTATATTGATTAGCATTAGTTTTCCCGGTGAAGTGGTAAATTCCGTTGGATACGCTAGTCCATTTTCATAATCTACAACATAAAGTTGCAATATATAATCTTCGTTCCCAGATAATATCCTAGAAACTAAAATTTTATCGGAAGTCGGACTAAAGAAAAATAAATCCATCGGGTCCTCTTCTGTTAAGGAATCCTGCGTATTTAAGATTAATCCACCTACACCATATTGGGATTGAGGTTTGAATTTATTATCGCTTTCGATTTTTATAGCTTCATCTTCGTTGATTTTTATTTCTGTTTCTATTTTCGCTTTATCAATGTCTACCGCTAATGATTCTTCGGTAAACTCCAGACTTTTTTGGAGTTCAATGATAGAATTCATGTTTGGCTTGGTTCTAAGTAATTCATTCGCATAGCTTTTCTGCACTCCAATCGTCACCAAAGTGAAAATTAGAGTGAAAACCAGCAACAATACCTTACCTGATTTTCTAAAAAATGAATTCATTTCATACCTCCCT
>NZ_JPYA01000150.1 GCF_000750005.1 Geobacillus icigianus
ATGCGTGAAGCAGGGCTGGCTGTGCATGAAGATGCGGCAGGCAACGTAATCGGACGGAAAGAAGGGACGAATCGAGAAGCCTCTGTTGTTCTCATCGGATCGCATTTGGATTCGGTTTACAACGGTGGGCGCTTTGACGGTCCGCTTGGAGTGCTGGCGGGCATCGAAGTCGTTCAATCGATGAACGAGCAAGGAGTGAAGACACATTACCCGATCGAAGTCGTAGCGTTTACGGACGAGGAAGGAGCGCGCTTTCGTTTCGGTATGATCGGCAGCCGTGCCATGGCTGGGACGCTGCCGCTGGAAGCGCTCGACTACCGCGATGCGAACGGAATTTCTGTTGCCGAAGCGATGAGGCGGGCGGGGGGTGATCCGAACCGCTTGCACGAGGCGGCGCGAAAACGCGGAACGGTGAAAGCCTATGTCGAATTGCACATCGAACAAGGGCGGGTGCTTGAGGAAGCAGGGCTTCCTGTTGGCATTGTCACCGGCATCGCTGGGCTGATTTGGGTGAAATTTACGATCGAAGGAAAGGCGGAACACGCCGGAGCGACGCCGATGTCATTGCGCCGTGATCCGTTGGTGGCAGCTGCCCACATCATGGCCGTGATAGAAGAGGAGGCGCGTCGGACCGGGACAACGGTCGGAACGGTCGGACAGCTTCATGTGTTTCCAGGCGGCATTAATATCATTCCCGAACGAGTCGAATTTGTGCTAGATTTGCGTGATTTGAACGCAGAGGTGCGCGACCGAGTCTGGAACATGATCGCTACGCAGGCAGAGAAGATCGCCGCTAGTCGGAACGTTCGTCTCATGATGGAGCGGCTGCAAGACATGCCGCCGGTGCTATGTTCTGAGGTGGTAAAACAGGCCGCGGAAAGGGCGTGCAAGCAGCTCGGGTATCCACCGTTTTGGCTGCCGAGCGGTGCGGCCCATGACGGGGTGCAGTTGGCTCCTCTTTGCCCGATCGGAATGATCTTTGTCCGCTCCCAAGACGGGGTGAGCCATAACCCGGCGGAATGGAGCACGAAAGAGGATTGTGCAGCGGGAGCGGCGGTCCTTTATCATACCGTATGGCAGCTGGCGCAAGCGGAATAACGAAAAAGATGAACAAAGGTTGTGGCGAATGTTGGAAAAAATTCACGCGACCTGTCTGATTGAGGATCATGGGGCATTTCCAGAGCCGAATTCGTCTTTGATCGACGCCTGACCAAAGGGAAGAACAAAGAACAGGAGGAGAACTCAGATGACAAGGGAAGAAATCAAACGACTCGTTGATGAAGTGAAAGCGGACGTCATCGCTTGGCGCCGCCATCTGCACGCCCATCCTGAATTGTCATTCCAAGAGGAGAAAACGGCGCAGTTTGTTTTCGAGACGCTGCAATCGTTCGGCCACCTTGAGCTTTCACGGCCGACGAAAACGAGCGTGATGGCGCGGCTTGTCGGCAAGCAGCCCGGGCGGGTCGTCGCCATTCGCGCCGATATGGACGCGCTGCCGATTCAAGAGGAAAACTCGTTTGAATTTGCCTCGAAAAACCCCGGCGTCATGCATGCGTGCGGCCATGACGGCCATACGGCGATGCTGCTTGGAACGGCGAAAATTTTTTCCCAGCTGCGCGATGCCATCCGCGGCGAGATTCGCTTTTTGTTCCAACATGCGGAAGAACTGTTCCCAGGCGGGGCGGAAGAGATGGTGCAAGCGGGCGTCATGGACGGGGTCGATGTCGTCATCGGCACACACCTTTGGTCGCCGCTGGAGCGCGGAAAAGTCGGCATCGTGTACGGGCCGATGATGGCGGCACCGGACCGCTTTTTCATTCGCATTATCGGCAAAGGCGGCCACGGGGCCATGCCGCATCAAACGATCGATGCCATCGCCATCGGGGCGCAAGTCGTGACGAACTTGCAGCACATCGTCTCGCGCTACGTCGACCCAATCGAGCCGCTCGTTGTGTCCGTGACGCAATTTGTCGCCGGCACGGCGCATAACGTCCTGCCCGGAGAGGTCGAAATCCAAGGGACGGTGCGCACGTTTGACGACACGTTGCGGCGCACGGTGCCGCAATGGATGGAGCGCATTGTCAAAGGCATTACCGAAGCGCACGGCGCCTCGTACGAGTTCCAATTTGACTACGGCTATCGCCCGGTGATCAACCATGACGAAGTGACCCGCGTCATTGAGGAAACAGCGCGCGAACTGTTGGGCGACGAAGCCGTCGCCCGCTTGAAACCGAACATGGGCGGCGAAGATTTCTCTGCCTTCTTGCAAAAAGCGCCGGGCAGCTTCTTTTACGTCGGCGCCCGAAACGAGGAAAAAGGCATCGTGTACCCGCACCATCACCCGCGCTTTACGATCGACGAAGACGCGCTCGAGATCGGCGTGCGGCTGTTTGTCGGCGCAACGTTGAAATTGTTGGCGGAAGCGGAATAGGCGCTTCCGCTCATCTCAAGAAAGGGGAGAGAGAATGAAGTCTATCCGTTGGCTGATGGTGCTGCCGTTTGTTGGCATGCTTGGCGGCATCCCATTTGTGAACAAGGTCGAACCTTACGTGTTCGGAATGCCGTTACTTCTCTTTTGGCTAGTTGCCTGGGTGATCGCTACGTCGGTCATTATGGCGATTGTGTATCGCTTTGATCCCGCGGTGAAGGAGGATGAGCAAACATGAATGCAGCGTTAGTCATTATTTTTGCGTTCTTGTTGCTTTCCCTTTATTTAGGTCTACAGGCGCGCAAAGGGAAAGATATGAATTTGGAACAATGGACCGTCGGCGGCCGCGGGTTTGGTACGATGTTTGTGTTTCTCTTGATGGCCGGCGAGATTTACACAACGTTTACCTTCCTTGGCGGGAGCGGTTGGGCCTACGGCAAGGGCGGTCCGACGTTCTACATCATCGCTTACGGCTGCCTAGCCTATGTACTATCGTATTGGATGATGCCGAACGTATGGAAGTATGCGAAAGAACATCGATTGATGTCCCAATCCGATTTCTTCGCTCGTAAGTATGATAGCCCGATGCTCGGCGTTCTCGTGGCGCTTGTGGGGGTTGTGGCGCTCATTCCGTACTTGGTGCTGCAATTGAAAGGACTCGGTATTATCGTGTCCCAAGCTTCTTACGGCACGATTTCCCCGACTGCTGCGATCTGGATCGGTGTGCTGGCGGTAACGATCTACGTAATGATTTCAGGCATTCACGGTTCGGCATGGACGGCGGTTGTGAAAGATATCATGATTTTGGTCGTGGCCGTCTTTTTAGGGATCTATCTTCCGTTCCACTATTACGGTGGCATTCAGCCGATGTTTGAGGCGGTCGAGCAGGCGAAACCTGGATTTTTAGCATTGCCAGACAAAGGGATGAGCGTCTCATGGTTCATCTCAACCGTGTTGTTGACGGCGCTTGGTTTTTATATGTGGCCTCATACGTTCGGCTCGATTTATTCGGCAAAAAGCGCCAACGTTTTTCGGAAAAATGCCATTGTTCTGCCGATTTATCAGTTAATCTTACTATTTGTGTTTTTCGTCGGTTTTACGGCTATTTTGCAAGTGCCGGGTCTCGAAGGTTCAGATGCGGATTTGGCTTTGTTGAAATTATCAGTGAAAACATTTGATCCATGGGTGGTGGGATTGATCGGTGCTGCCGGGCTGCTCACCGCCATGGTGCCGGGGTCGATGATTTTGATGACTGCATCGACGTTGCTTGTGAAAAATGTGTATCAAGTGTTTGCGCCGTCCGCAACGGACGAGCAAGTCGCCAAGTTGGCGAAATATCTCGTTCCGGTCATCGCCCTTGTTTCGTTGTACGTTACGTTTCGAGGCGGCGATACGATCGTGGCGCTGCTACTTATGGGATACAGTCTCGTGACGCAATTGTTCCCATCGTTTTTGTTCAGCTTGTGGAAGCAAAACTTTGTCACGAAGCAAGGAGCGTTTGCGGGCATTTTGGCTGGCGTCGCGACGGTTGCGTACATTACGTTATCCGGCAGCAGCGTCGGCACGTTGTTCCCATCGCTGCCGCAAGCGGTGCAAGACTTAAACGTTGGCATTGTCGCGTTGATCATTAATATGGTTGTTACCGTTGTTGTTAGTTGGATTCCGTTTCATACGGTGAGTACGAACGAAAGAAAACAAGTGATGTAAAGCGTTATCGCTTGAATAGGGATGATATGCGTAAGAGACGAAGGAAGGCCTCGGATTCCATTGCCTTCCTTTTGGTTTGAATACCCTTTAAATCACCGGCCTCCTAGACAGATTAGCGCGTTGAGAAAAAATGAAAATAAGAGCAAAGCGGAGAAAATTATAGGAAAGGATGCAAAAAACGAATATGTAATCGCTTTCTATATGTGTTTTTGCTTCTATTTGCTAAAAAAGAACGGTTTTTGGCGTTTTGACAACTTTGAATGGCAGGAGTATAATGAGCTTCAAATTGAATCAATCACCATTTATTCCCTATATGGATCGCTGAGTCCGATTTTATATCGGAGCGGGGGAACCAACCGTGGCAAGTGTGCCACATGGGGTGAATCCAGTTCGGGGCGTTTGTTCTGAACTGGTAGGGTGACTCTCATCACCCGAATCCGTCAGCTAACCTCGTAAGCGTGTTGAGAGAGGGGGGATTTCCTATGGCTTTCTATAAGCAGTCAGGCATCCCCTGACTGCTTTTTTGTTCATTTTAAATAAAAATATTACATTTTTGTTGTTTTATGTTTTTGGTTAGGGCCGTCGCAAGCAATCGGTTATCAAGTCTGTGCATACGGTTGATGAACGACAAAGCGGATTTTTGCTTGGCGAAAGACGGGTGGCGAGAAGGAATCAACTTGTTTTAGTAAGATCGAGGATAGCTTGTTGATTTTTGCCCATCGATCAGCGAATGCACGCAACTGATAGAAATAATGAACAGTGCGGAGGGATGGCTGTGTGGGATGTGATGATGGTTGCTCTGCTTGTCGTCAGTTTTCTTCTCTTTTACGAATTTTCTAGTTGGTGCGATTCTGTCGTGAGCGGAGGAGAAGAACAATGATTTGGATCGTAGGTGTGGTGACACTCGGAATATTTGTTTATTTGGCCTATGCCTTGATTTATCCGGAAAAATTTTAAGTCGTCATCAAGTTTCGGGATATGAGTGATCGCGTGTGAGGGGGAAAAAGTATGTGGAACGCCTTTTGGCAATATATCTTCATTTTCTTGTTGTTAATGGTGATTGCGATGCCGTTAGGCGCGTATATGTATGGGGCGTTTTTTAGAAAAGGGGCGATCGATCGCTTTTTTTCACCGGTGGAAAGGGTCATTTACAAATTGTCGGGCCTTCGTTCACAAGAAGAAATGTCTTGGAAATCGTACGGTGCAGCATTGCTGGTGGTCAATGTCATATTATTGGGCCTATCTTACGGTCTATTGCGCGTTCAACATGTTTTGCCGCTGAATGGTGGCAAAGCAGAAAACATGGAGCCCACTCTTACGTTCAATACAGTAATTAGTTTTATGACGAATACGAATTTGCAACATTATAGCGGAGAATCGGGGCTGTCCATTTTATCACAAATGGCCGTGATCACCATGATGATGTTTACATCAGCTGCTACAGGGTTGGCGGTCGCCATCGCGTTGATTCGCGCTTTATCACAAAAAGGAAAAACGATAGGAAACTTTTATCAAGATTTTGTGCGCGCCAATGTGCGTGTACTGCTTCCGCTCTCGATTGTCGTCACGATTTTATTGGTGGCTTTTGGGGTGCCGCAAACGTTTTCGGCGCGCATGACTGTCTCGACCCTAGAGGGGGGCGTACAAACGTTGGCGTTAGGGCCTGTCGCTTCACTTGAAGCGATCAAGCATCTTGGGACAAACGGGGGTGGGTTTTTCGGCGCCAACTCATCTCATCCGTTCGAAAATCCCCATCCGCTTACGAACGTCATTGAAATGTTATCGATGTGGTGCATTCCGGCCGCTCTGCCTTTTACGTACGGTTATGCGGTGAAAAAGCGCAAACAAGGGTGGGTCTTGTTTGCGACGATGTTCGTTTTGTTCATTCTGATGCTAGGAGTGGTCTACAAAGCCGAACAAGCCGGGAATCCTCTTTTTGGCAAATGGGGGTTGACGACTGATGGGGGAAATATGGAAGGGAAGGAAGTGCGATTTGGCATTCCGCTCTCTAGTTTGTTTACTGCCATTACTACATCAGCCACAACCGGTTCGGTCAACAACATGCATGACAGTTTAACGCCTATCGGCGGGCTTGTTCCGCTGGCGCTGATGATGTTGAACAACGTGTTTGGCGGCGATGGAGTTGGGTTTGTAAACATCTTAATGTATGCGATGATTGCCGTGTTTTTATCCGGATTGATGGTAGGACGCACTCCAGAATTTTTAGGGCGCAAAATCGAACCGAAGGAGATGAAATTGATCGTCGTCGCCTTATTAGTGCATCCTCTGATCATCTTAGCGCCATCGGCGTTTGCGCTCATGACACACATGGGAACAGAAGCCATTAGCAACCCCGGTTTTCACGGCATTTCGCAAGTCGTGTATGAATTTACATCTTCAGCAGCCAACAATGGATCGGGGTTTGAAGGATTGAAAGACAACACGCCTTTTTGGAACATCTCGACCGGAATGGTCATGCTTTTAGGGAGATATCTTTCCATCATAGCGATGCTTGCTGTGGCCGGCTCATTGGTGAAAAAACAACCTGTGCCTGAAACCGCAGGGACCTTTCGTACAGATACTGCTACATTTGGCGTGATTTTATTTGCCACTGTATTTATCATTGGCGCGCTTACGTTTTTCCCTGTGCTAATCTTAGGGCCGGTGGCGGAATATTTAACCATTCGCTAAGGGGGATATGTCAAGATGAGAGAAAAGAATCCGCGTCAATCACTGCTTCATCCTGAGCTTGTGCGGGAAGCGGCCATCGAAAGCATCAAAAAGCTCAATCCTTTCGTAATGATGCGCAACCCGGTCATGTTTGTCGTCGAGGTCGGAACATTGATGGTGTTGCTGATGCTGTTGTTCCCGCGCTTTTTTCGCGTAGAGGACTGGACCTACGAATTGGCTGTCTTTTTCATTCTTTTGTTTACCATCTTGTTCGCCAATTTCGCCGAAGCGTTGGCGGAAGGGCGAGGAAAAGCGCAGGCTGAATCGCTCAAGAAAACGAAGGCCGATACGATCGCCAAACGGATTGGGGCCAAAGGGGAAATAGAACAGGTGCCATCCACACAACTGCGGAAAGGAGACGTCGTTCTTGTCGAAGCCGGGGATCTTATTCCTGGCGACGGGGAGATTATCGAAGGGCTGGCATCTATCGATGAATCGGCCATCACTGGGGAATCTGCTCCTGTAATCAAAGAAGCGGGAGGGGATTTCAGCTCGGTAACCGGCGGCACAAAGGTCGTCAGCGATTGGATCAAAGTGAAAATCACGGCCGATCCGGGCGAGTCGTTTTTGGATAAAATGATCGCGCTCGTTGAAGGAGCGTCAAGGCAAAAAACACCGAATGAGCTAGCGTTGAACATATTGCTGGTGACTCTTACGCTCATCTTTTTGATTGTCGTTGTCACATTGGTGCCCATTGCTCGCTATGTCGGCATTCAGCTGTCGACGACTACGTTGATTATTTTGCTCGTTTGCTTGATTCCAACTACCATCGGCGGCTTATTGTCCGCCATCGGCATTGCTGGAATGAATCGTTTGACCCAATTCAATGTACTGGCTATGTCCGGAAAAGCTGTGGAAGCGGCGGGGGATGTGACAACGCTCGTGCTGGATAAGACAGGAACGATAACATTTGGGAACCGCATGGCCGCCCAGTTCATTCCCGTCGGTGGCGCAACCGAGGAACAGGTGCGGGAAGCAGCGGTGTTGTCGTCGGTAAAGGACGAAACGCCGGAAGGGCGCTCGGTGTTGGAATTAGCGAAGCAACAGGGCTGGCAGGGGGAGATGGCGAAATATGATCACGAAGAGTTTGTTCCGTTCTCGGCTGATACAAGAATGAGCGGTATGAACATTCAAGGGGTTCCGTATCGCAAGGGAGCCGTTGATGCGATTTCCCATCACGTCAAACAGCTAGGGGGCCGCATCCCGAGCGACTTGAAGGAAAAAAGCGAACAAATTGCCAGACAAGGCGGCACGCCCTTGGCTGTTTCGGTCGGAGCAGATATCGTAGGGATCATCTACTTGAAAGATACGGTCAAACCAGGAATGCGGCAACGGTTTGAAGAATTGAGAAAAATGGGGATCAAAACGGTGATGTGCACAGGAGATAATCCGCTGACCGCCGCGACGATCGCGAAAGAAGCGGGAGTGGACGAGTTTATTGCTGAAAGCAAACCGGAAGACAAAATACGAGTGATCCGGGAAGAACAAGCCAAAGGGAACTTAGTGGCCATGACAGGGGATGGCACGAATGATGCCCCCGCCTTGGCGCAGGCCGATGTCGGATTAGCTATGAACAGCGGGACGATGGCGGCTAAAGAAGCGGCAAATATGATTGATCTTGACTCGGATCCGACGAAAATTATCGAAGTGATTTCCATCGGAAAACAGTTGTTGATGACCAGAGGCGCGTTGACGACTTTCAGCATTGCCAACGACATCGCCAAATATTTCGCTATTTTGCCAGCGGTATTTGTCGCCACCATTCCGCAGATGAAAGCGATCGATATTTTGCATTTGCATTCGCCAGCGAGCGCGATTTTATCGGCGTTAATTTTCAACGCTTTGATCATTCCACTGTTGATTCCGTTGGCGATGAAAGGGGTTCGTTATCGACCGATGTCATCGGAAAAGCTGTTGCGTAGAAATATGTTGATATATGGAGGCGGTGGGGTGATTGCTCCGTTTATTGGCATCAAGGTCATTGATTTAGTCCTAGGCTTGTTTATGTAAACAAAGAGAGGAGAGATGGACATGAGAGCCATTCGTTTTGCTTTGTTGATGATAGTTTTGTTTGGACTTGGGTACCCTGCGGCCATGACAGGTCTAGCCCAGTTGATATTTCCTCATCAAGCGAATGGAAGCATCATTTATGAAAACGGAAAGCCCGTCGCTTCCGAACTGATTGGCCAGCCGTTTCAGCGGGACGGTTATTTTCACGGCCGCCCGTCATCGATTCAGTATGATGCTAGCGCGTCCGGTTCTCCCAATTACGGGCCTTCCAATAAAGAACTGGCCGAACGGATGAAGAAAGACGCAGAACAGTGGTTAAACAAGGTTCCGGGCAAAGAGAAAAACGAGATTCCCATCGATTTAATTACCAATTCAGGCTCTGGACTTGACCCGCATATTAGCCCGGCAGCCGCCTTGTTTCAAGTGCCGATGGTCGCAAAGGCGACAGGATTGTCCGAACAGCGGTTGACCCGGTTGGTCAAAGAGCATATAGAAGGGAGAGCCTTGGGGGTATTTGGTGAACCGCGGGTGAACGTTGTGCGCTTAAATATGGCTGTGCAAAAATTAGTGGAGGAGCGTTCTCAGCGGAATGAATCATAAATATAGACGAATGACCCCGGAAGAAATCTTACAGAACATTGAGAAAATGAAAAAAGGCCGCCTCAAAATTTATATTGGGGCGGCCCCCGGGGTGGGCAAAACGTTTCATATGTTGCGGGATGCCCATGATGTAAAAGAAAAGGGCGTCGATATTGTCATCGGAATCGTGGAAACGCATGGGAGGGCTGAGACCGAAGCGGAAATTAAAGACTTGGAAATCATTCCTCGCAAGAGAGTCCATTACAAAGGAAAAGAATTGACGGAATTGGATGTTGACGCGGTGATTCGCCGCAATCCGGATGTAGTGATTGTCGATGAGTTGGCCCATACCAACGCCCCCGGCAGCAAGAACAAAAAGCGTTATCAAGATGTGCAGGACATTTTGCGCGCCGGGATTCATGTATGGACGGCCATGAATATTCAACATTTGGAAAGCGTTCATGACATTGTAGAGCAAGTGACCGACGTTCGGGTGAACGAACGTGTCCCCGATTTTATGCTTAGGGAAGCCGATGAGATTGAAGTGATCGACATTACACCGGAAGCGTTGCGTGAGCGTATAAAAGAAGGAAAAGTATATGGAAAAGAAAAAATTGAGCAGGCCCTCAATCATTTTTTTCGGAAAGGCAATCTTGTCGCTTTGCGGGAGCTGACGTTAAGAGAAGTCGCCGACGACATCGAGATGCGTTTGGAGAAAGAACGGGAACAGCAAGGGATTGAAGAACCGACAGGCATTCATGAAAAAATTCTTGTATGCGTCAACTACCGGCCCAATGCCGAAAAATTGATCCGCCGTGGCTGGCGAATTGCTCAACGATTAAATGCGGAGCTGTACATTTTACATATTAAGCAAAAAGGGCAGTCACCGGAAAAGGCAATCGCCGAATGGGAAAAGATGGCGAAACAGTTTGGTGCCATGTTCCTTGTTCGGGAAGCCGGCCCGCGGCATGTCGCTCATCAAATCGTGCATGTATGTCGAGAATATAAGATTACACAAATTGTCATGGGGATGTCGGCGCGGACGAGAT
The DNA here is from genome assembly GCF_000750005.1 of Geobacillus icigianus. GTDB lineage: Bacteria > Bacillota > Bacilli > Bacillales > Anoxybacillaceae > Geobacillus > Geobacillus icigianus. The sequence continues at coordinate 10,504 of NZ_JPYA01000150.1, forward strand.
GGGAAGAAATTTGGAAAGGATCGCTCATTCATGTCATTATGAAGCAGCTCAAACATGTCGATGTGCTTGTCGTATCGGACAGATGAAGGGATGGAGACATTTGAAACGGCAGAACAAAAGCAGTTTTGGGCAATAAAATCCGCTTCGCCCAGCTTTGTCCTCGCTTAGAAGGCTGGTGAAAAACGGTTGTCTCTCTTGATCGATGGGGGAACGTGTGAAATGCGATACCGATGTGACAAGGCTTTTCTATTTGAGAAACAAGGCTGGTAAGCGGCCTGTTCCCTTAAATCACCAGCCTTTTATAAACAGGGATTTTGCTAGATTTCTGAAGTACGGAAAGAATGGTTTGGTGCGGCCTTTCTTATTCAATCACCGGCCTTCTAGGAGGCTGGTGATTGAAGGGGGAATACTGCTCTCCAACCGTGTTTCTCAAAAAAACTGGGAAATTCATCATTCCATTCCTTGTGATTTCTCACCAATCCAACGAATCCGTTGTTTTTTACCAGCCTTCTAGGAGCAAAAAAAAACGATAGGAGAAGCTTGATGGCTTCTCCGAAATCATGTATACTATCTGTAACCGGTTACATCAACGAAAGAGAAGGAATCGACAATGGCAACGATTCGTGATGTCGCAAAGCGTGCAGGTGTCTCCGTCGCCACCGTGTCGCGGGTGTTGAATCAAAACGGATACGTGAATGAAGAAACGGAGAAGCGCGTCAGACAGGCGATGAAGGAGCTGAATTACAAGCCGAGTGAAGTGGCGAGGGCCCTGTTTAAAAAAACATCGAAAACGGTTGGCTTGATTGTCCCCGATATTACCAACCCATTCTTTCCGGAACTCGTGCGCGCGGTGGAAGATGTGATGAATATTTATGACTATACGGTTATTCTATGCAATTCCGATGAAAAAGCCGAAAAAGAACGAGAATACATCGAAGTGTTAAAACAAAAATATGTGGACGGTGTCATTTTGACAACGAACCAATTGACGCCGGATGAAGTGGATGAATGGGATGTTCCGATTGTTGTGCTGGACCGTCCGTTCCATGAGCGGTATCCGTCTGTGGTCGCTGATAACTATGGGGGTGCGCGGTTGGCGACTAGACATTTGTATGAAATGGGATGTCGGCGCATCGCTCATATTCAAGGTCCGATGCATGTGGTCAACGCGGTTGAGCGCTTTCGTGGTTACCAAGATGAAATGATGGAACTGGGGATTTGGGAGCAGCGGTTAGTGATTCAGGGGAACTACCAGCTCAAGCAGGCCAAAGAAGCGGTGATGGCTGCTTTGACCGATCATGAGATCGATGGCATTTTTGCCGGCAATGACGCGATGGCGGTCGGTGCGTTGAAAGCGGTTCAGCAGTGCGGATTGACAGTCCCTGATGATATTGCGATTATCGGTTACGACGGCATCCCGTTGACGGAAATGACCACCCCTGAGCTGTCGACGGTGTCTCAGCCCATTTATGAAATGGGGGCCATCGCGGCCAGAATTTTAATCAAACAAATCGAAGGAAAGCCACTGGAAAAAATTCATTATCAGCTTCCGGTTCAATTAATGGTGCGGCAATCGACGTCAAGGAGGGAACAAACGTGAACAAGCCTGTCATTACTGTGATTGGTAGTATCAACATGGACTTAGTCACCGTGGCGACACGGTTTCCAAACCAAGGGGAGACCATCTTGGGCGAGCGGTTTCTCACCACTCCCGGAGGCAAGGGAGCGAACCAGGCGGTGGCGGCCGCCCGTCTTGGCGCCGACGTGCGAATGATTGGTGCGGTTGGTGAGGACGCATTCGGCAGGGAGCTCCTTCGCTCCCTGCAAAGCGAAGGGATTTCTGTCGACGGTGTGAAACCGGTTACACATCAACATACCGGCATTGCGTCGATTACCATTTCCGAACAAGATAACCGCATTATCGTTGTGCCCGGAGCGAATCACGCCTTACCTCCAGAGGACCTCGACAAGTACGAATCGGTCATTGCGCAAAGCGATGTTTGCCTGTTGCAGCTGGAAATCCCGATTCCGGTCATCGAGCGGGCGGTTTCGCTCGCCCATCGCCGTGGTGTGCGGGTCATTGTCAACCCCGCTCCGGCGCAGCCGCTGCCGCCGTCCGTGCTTGAGCAGGTCGATTTCCTAACGCCAAACGAACATGAGCGCACATGGTTGTTTGCCGGCATGGACGAGCGCACGTTGGTCAATAAACTGATCGTCACTGAAGGGGCGAAAGGAGTGCGCATTTGGCAAGATGGGCAGGAACAGCTCATCCCGGGTTTCCGCGTGCCGGTTGTCGATACGACTGGGGCAGGCGATACGTTTAACGGCGCGCTCGCCGTTGCGCTGGCGGAAGGAAAGCCGCTCGCGGAAGCGTGCCGGTTTGCCAATGCGGCCGCAGCGCTATCGGTCACCAAGCTCGGTGCGCAGGCCGGGATGCCGACACGGGAGGATGTCGAATCATTGTTGGCCAAACAGGAAGGGAGTCAGTCATGAAAAAACAAGGGATTTTAAATAAACAGCTGAGCACATTGCTTGCCTCGCTAGGACACACCGATACGATCGTGATTGCTGATTGCGGGCTGCCGATTCCAAACGAAGAGGCGCGCATTGACTTAGCTGTTGTCAAAGGGGTTCCACCTTTTTTGTCCGTCTTGGATGCGGTCATCGATGAGTTGGTCGTGGAAAGAATCGTATTAGCGGAGGAAATCAAAACCCAAAATCCAGACATGTACGAAAGCATTAAAGCTAGAATGAGAGAGGTGCCGATTCAATTTGTCCCTCATGAAGAATTCAAGGTCATGACGAAGGAAGCGAAGGCAGTCATTCGTACAGGGGAAGCCACTCCTTATGCCAATATCATTCTTCGTTCTGGTGTGAACTTTTCATAGGAAAATGTCTGAAAGAAAAGGAGGGCAGAAACTATGAGGCCCTTAATTGACATGCGATCGATCCAAAAGTCGTTTGGCACCAATATCGTTTTGAATGGCGTTGATTTTGAAGTGCTCCCTGGAGAAGTGCATGCGTTGATGGGGGAAAATGGTGCGGGGAAATCGACGCTGATTAAAGTGCTGACCGGCATTTATGATCGGGATGGGGGAACGATTGTTGTCAACGGGCGGGACGTGCATTACCGCCATCCGAAAGAGGCGGAACGCGACGGGATTGTCGTGATTCATCAAGAGTTGAACATCATTCCAACGTTGACGGTGGCGGAAAATATTTTCCTTGGGCGCGAGCCGAAAATCGGGCGAACGGGTGTCATTCGTTATAAAGAAATGGAACAACAGGCCGCTGCCCATTTACGGAGATTAGGAATGGACCTGAACCCGAGAGAGCTCGCCGGCCGGTTATCGGTCGGGAAACAGCAGATGATCGAGATTGCTAGGGCGATTTCGACGAACGCCAAGTGCCTCATTATGGATGAACCGACAGCGGCGCTCACGGAACGGGAAATTCAGGCCTTGTTTTCCGTCATTCAAACCTTGAAGGAGCAAGGGATCGCGATTGTGTACATTTCTCATCGGATGGAAGAAATTTTTACGATTTGCGATCGGATTTCCGTTTTGCGTGATGGCCAGTTCATCGGCACAAAACGAGTCAAGGAAACGAACGTTGATGAAATTGTGCAAATGATGGTCGGCCGGCAAATCGGGGAGCGCTTTCCAAAGCGGCGTGTCACCATCGGAGAAGAGCGATTGCGTGTGGAACGACTCACGAAAATCGGAGTGTTTGAAAACGTATCGTTTTCCGTGCGGGCTGGTGAAGTGCTTGGTGTTGCAGGATTGATGGGATCAGGGCGAACAGAGATCATGGAAGCCATTTTCGGCGCCAGACCATTCGATGAAGGAGACATTTATATCGACGGACGCCCTGTGCGCATCCGCTCTCCGCGTCAAGCTGTAGAACATGGCATCGCCATGATTACCGAAGACCGAAAGCAAAAAGGGCTCGTTCTCGAGATGAGTGTTCATGAGAATTTGACGTTGCCGAAATTGGAACAATTGGCGACAGCAGGATTCATCCAGTCATCGAAAGAACGGGACGTGGTGTTGTCATTCATCCATCTGCTGAATATTAAAACTTCTTCGCCTGATTTAGCGGTAAAAGCATTGAGCGGTGGAAATCAACAAAAAGTTGTTTTCGGAAAGTGGCTGGCGATGAACCCCCGCATCCTCATTTTGGATGAACCTACTCGCGGCGTGGATGTGGGGGCAAAGAAAGAGATTTACGAAATCATCAATGAACTGGCTGCTCAAGGTGTCGCGATCGTGATGGTCTCTTCCGAATTGCCAGAAGTATTAGGCATGAGTGACCGTGTTATGGTGATTCATGAAGGAAACGTTCAGGCGGTCTTGGAGAACGATGGGCTGGATCAAGAAACGATCATGCGGGCGGCGACAGGGGGGAATCGATGATGGAAGCAAAGCGGAAATGGGATGTGAAAAAACTAGGGCCTTTGATCGGATTGGTTCTGCTATGCATGGTGCTTTCCGTATTGAGTGATGACTTTTTGACGATGGACAACTGGCTCAATCTGTTGCGGCAAGTATCGATTAACGCGCTCATTGCCTTTGGCATGACGTTTGTCATTTTAACGGGAGGCATCGATTTATCGGTGGGTTCTGTGTTAGCGCTATCAAGCGCCATAACAGCGGGAATGATGGCGCAAGGGATCAATGGATTTGTCGCCATATTCGTCGGCTTGTTAGCTGGCACGGCCATGGGCGTCTTGAATGGAGTGCTGATCACCAAAGGTAAGGTCGCTCCGTTTATCGCTACGTTGGCGACCATGACGGCGTTTCGCGGCTTGACTCTCGTTTACACGGACGGACGTCCCGTTACAGGGTTTGCATCTAGTGACATCCTGTTTCAGATGATGGGCCGCGGTTATTTCTTCGGCATCCCCGTGCCGATCATCTTGATGCTCGTCGTCTATCTCGTTTTGTATATCGCATTGAAAAAGACAACGTTTGGCCGCCATACGTACGCGATTGGCGGGAACGAAGAAGCGAGCCGTCTATCAGGACTTCGCGTGGACCGGCTGAAAATGTATGTGTATGCGCTAACAGGGGCGTTATCTGCTTTGGCGGGGCTCATTTTAACTTCCCGTTTGAATTCAGCGCAGCCGACGGCAGGAACAGCGTACGAGTTGGATGCCATTGCCGCGGTTGTCTTAGGCGGTACCAGCTTATCGGGAGGAAAAGGATGGATTTTTGGCACATTGGTGGGAGCACTCATGATCGGTGTGTTAAACAATGGTTTAAATTTACTCAATGTATCTTCCTTTTATCAACAGGTCATTAAAGGAGCGGTCATTCTTCTTGCGGTCTTGCTCGATCGCCGCAAAGAAGCATGATAGATTTGATCAAAAAACAAGGGGGAATCAAAATGAGAAAAGCAGTGGGGTTATTGGCAGCATTGTTGCTTGCGGGAGGCGTGTTGGGTGGATGTTCGCTCGAACAGAACAACGCATCGAGCGGCCAAGGGAAAACGAAACAGGACGGAGAAGTCAAAATCGGTTTGTCCATTTCCACCTTGAACAACCCGTTCTTTGTCACATTAAAAGAAGGGGCTGAAAAAGCCGCCAAGGACAAAGGGGCAGAACTGATTGTGGTTGATGCCCAAAATGATTCGGCGAAACAAATCAACGATATTGAAGACTTGATCCAGCAGAAGGTCGATGTGCTTTTGGTCAACTCGACGGACGCTAGCGCCGTGGTTTCGGCGATTGAATCGGCGAACAGCGCCAACATTCCAGTGATTACCGTTGACCGCAGCGCGGATGGCGGGAAAGTGGTCACCCATATCGCCTCCGACAATGTGGCTGGAGGGAAAATGGCAGCCCAATTTCTTGTCGATCACTTGAAAAACGGTGGAAACATAGTGGAATTAGAAGGGATTCCTGGTTCTTCGGCGGCTCGTGAACGTGGAGAAGGATTTCACCAAGTCATCGACAAAGCGGCCAATATGAAGGTCGTCGCCAAACAGGCGGCAGATTTTGACCGGGCGAAAGGACTGTCGGTCATGGAAAACATTTTGCAAAGCCATAAAGACATTCAAGCGGTCTTTGCCCATAATGACGAGATGGCCTTAGGGGCATTGGAAGCGTTGCAAGCCCATGGAATGAACAACGTGATGGTGGTTGGATTCGACGCCACGGATGATGCGGTCAAAGCGGTGAAAGAAGGCAAAATGGCAGCCACGGTCGCGCAAAAACCGGCATTAATTGGCGAAAAAGCTGTGGAAGCCGCCATTCGCGTTCACAAAGGGGAGAAAGTGGAACCATTCATCCCGGTTCCGCTTGAATTAGTTCACCGGCAATAACATGCCATTGGATCTGCGGTGTTGGTTGAGCATCAAGGCTCGGCTAGCACCGCTGCTTGTTTTTGTTCTTGATGGAGCTGTTGAATGAAAAAGCAAAAACCATTACCGAGACGCTGTCTTCCATGCAATCAGCAGTAAGACTTAAAGGCAGAAGATGCAAGAAGGCTCATGCTGCTTTATTGGTTGGATTCTCCCATTGAGATGAGAAACAGCTTCTCTTTCTCTATGAAGCAGAAAGATCTTCTTCCTTTCACGGAAAAGATCCATGGGCAGCGTGATTTGCCCTCCACCCGGGGATGAAAATCTTGCGTCCGTGCGGCATTTTTACGGAAAGCATCTATGCTCACGGAGTGTACCTTTAGCATGAACAGGCGGTCGCGTTGCACGTCCCTTAGCAACAACAATCGTTTGCCCGCGGTGTTCATAGGTGATTCGATCGCTGCCATAAGTATGCGATTTGCTTTGATCGGGGCGACAGATCCGCTTGCTTATGTTTATGCTGAGCGCCAATGAATAAAGGAGAAGGTTCTGTAACCGATCGTCAGCCAGGCGTCGTTCAAGCCTATTAAAACAAGCGCGCCGTTTGCAGAAACGGCGCGGAGTAGGTGGGAAGGAGCTAGTATAGCACACACCACGATTTATTTAGATATGAAAAAGAACGTCTCTAGGTAGTGGGCCCGAGCCACGTAATAGCCACACACCATGATTTATTTTGACTGACTAGAGATCGTTCGGGCGGACGGAAGAGCGGCTTCCTCCACCATCTGGGTGCGACGTTTCAATTCATTGTTCAGTTGCTCGGCTTCCTGCAAATGTTTCGTGACCACTCCACTGCGCACGCCCCAGAAATAGAAGGCGAGAGCGAGGAGGGCAACGAGGCCCATATCCCATCCGTAGGGAATGATGTCCCTTCCTCCAAATTGTTTGCTTCCTAAGCACGACACCAATGCCATGCTAAGCAAATATACCAACATCCAGATTCCTGCTTTCAGCTCTTGAGCGAATTGGCGCCAGCCGTTTCGGCTTTGATAATAAAAATAAATAGGCAAGCCGATGAAAATGATAAACAACACCTGTCCTGTCAACGGCCAACGAGCCCAATAGAAAGTTAAAGAAGCAAACACAAAACCGCAAGGAGCGATGATCGGCAGTCCTTTAAGGCGAAACGGGCGATACAAATGGGCGCCAGTTCGGCGCAATACAGCCGCTGTGACGGGTCCGGTAATGTAAGAAATCAGTGTAGCGACGGAAATAATTTCAGCTAACGATCCCCATCCACGGAATAAAAAGAGAAATGCGAACGATACTGCTAAGTTAAAGAACATCGCTGCTCGCGGAACTCCATAAATAGGATGCAATGTCCCAAACACGGAAGGAAAATAGCCGTTTTTCTGCATCCCATAAATCATGCGCGCTGTCGTCGCCGTATAGGTTGTTCCCGTACCGGATGGGGAGACGAACGCATCTACATAAAGCAAAATAACGAGCCAATTCACCCCGAGAGCAATCGCTAAATCAGCAAATGGGGAATTAAAACTCAGTTGATGCCACCCATGCTGAACGAGTGCGGGATCGATCGCTCCAACAAAGGCAATCTGCAAGCAAACGTACAACATGGTGGCGATCAACACTGAACCGACGACAGAAATCGGAATAGAAAAGTTGGGTTTTTTTGCTTCCCCAGCCATATTAATAGGGCTTTGGAAACCATTGAAAGCGAATACAATTCCTGATGTGGCGACAGCCGTTAGCACGCTTGACCAACCGTAGGGCGTAAACGAAGGATGATCGGTAAAATTTCCACTTTGAAACCCAAAAGCTAAAAGCGCAACAATGGTGGCGGTCGGAACAATAAATTTAAATACCGTAATCATAGAATTGGCTTTGGCGAATAAACTGACGGTCCAGTAATTGAGAAAAAAATAAACCAAAATCAACAGCGAGGCAAAAAATAACCCTTCTCCGGTCAACTGTCCTTCATGGACAAGATCATGAGTCCAAGAAGCCCACTTCCAAGGCCAAGAACTCATGTATTGAACTGAGGCGATCGCCTCGACGGGAATCACTGAAACGATGGCAATCCAGTTCGCCCAGCCGGCAAGGAATCCAGCAAAAGAGCCATGAGAGTATTGAGTATACTTGACCATTCCGCCAGCTTCGGGAAACATTGTGCCAAGCTCGCTGTAAGACAATGCAATGGTTAAAATCACGAGCATGCCGATCAGCCATGAGAAAACAGCAGCAGGACCAGCGATTTGCGCTGCCTTCCAAGCCCCAAATAACCAACCCGATCCGATAATCGATCCTAAACCAGTCATCATTAACGAAAATGTTCCCATCTTCCGTTGCATATCATCAACTCCTTCAAGATTTTGAGATGGCCGGCGAGCGAAACAAGCAATCGGTGCCAACAATGATTCTTCCCCGTTGAGACGTCTTTTCATATTGATCGTTTGAAGCGGCGCTTTTTCTTCTGAATTCAAGATGGCCATGTTTTGAGCCCTTGTGTCGGTCTATCCTCGCTTTGAGGGCCATTGATCAAAAGCTTGTCCTCTCTTGAATCGAGCTTTTTCATGTGTACAGATGCGCTTTGCTCCCAATCTCTGAACCACTGTTTGGCGATCAGGCGCTCGGCAGCATTCAAAGACCTAGAGGGCTGGTGATTTAATGTAAAATACTGTTGATTCCATCTGTTTCTCAATTAGAGAAACCTAGCAGAATCAGCTTTCTTTTCTGAATGAAAATGCCGCCGATTCGTGTGCGACAGAGGTTTTTCACCGCCCCTCTAGAAACGATCGCGCGCAAGGGGGAATCCAAGGCTAGAGCATTTTTATTTTACTACAGATGCAAAAGAATTCAAAAGTCATCTGCTTCCATTTCTTGTTTTGGAGCTGGAAAGGGGATTGCAAGGGAATCAGGGATCGCAACAGGACTGGGACACCCTCTCTCAATATATAAGAGGCCGGTGAAAAAGTACACACCAAGGCAGGAATGTAGGGGGGTATGTTGAAAACGGAAGAAGAATCTTTAAATGGAGCGTGAGCGGATCATGAAAGCCTCCAATCATCCTTCGACTCAGCCTCGTCTGTTTCCAGTCATCGACATGGAGGAACGGGTTCCCCCACATCATCTCCTACGCCAAATCAATGAAGCGGTTGACGTTTCCGTCATTCACGATGGGGTGGCTCCCCTGTACACGGAAAAAACGGGTCGTCCAGCGGCGGATCCGGAACGGCTGCTTCGCCTGATGTTGCTATCGTATTTGTTTGATCACTCCGAGCGGGGCGTGACGGATCCGGATGCCTAGTTGTACAAGAAAGGCAAAGGACAGGAAGCGTATCCTCGGTATCTGGTGCACGACGTCATCGACGTCCAGTCGCGCGTGATTTTGTCCAGACGGGCCAGCCTTGCCACTGGAACGGCGGAGCGGGAGACGAGTTGGGAGCAGCGAGCTTCCATTCGGTTTCGCTACCCGTCGATCACGATTCGAACCTTGCCCGCAGACAAAGCGCATGGCACCACGGAGGATTTGAAAGCGCTCTCGAAAGCGCTCTTCGTTCAAGGCATCACGCCGCTCGTGTCGCTGCGCCGCAAGGAGATGGAAGAAATTCCAACCTAGGAGGCCGGTGATTTAAGGAGAAACACTGCTCTCCGACAGTGTTCCCAAACCAAAAAACGTTGCAACGTCATCATTTCATTCCTTGTGACTTCTCCCCAATCGAGCCCGTTTGTTGTTTTTCACCAGTCTTCTAGAACACTGGTGATTTACTCGTGGATACGGATTTACAATGTTATTTCTCAATTAGAAAAACCTTGTTTTATCGGGCCTGTTTTTCAATCATTCTCCCATTGATGAAGGGGATCAGCGGTTTTTCACCGGCCTCCTAGAGGATAGCAGCCTTTGATGTGATCTCTCTGTTTTGAACATTGAGTACGCCCTGCCATTTTTGAAGACAGATGGTTTTTGGGTGAACAAGCCTCATTGATGTTTGATTGCCGCCAAAGCAAACGAAACCAATGCCTCTGAATGGTTTTATTTCATTTTCCGTAATACCGCCCGTACAGGGCTCCCATCGCCATTTACTAAGGGAAGAGGAAGGGCTGCTAGCTCATAGTCCCCAGGAGGAACATGGTCTAATACGAGCCCCTCCAAAATATGAATTCCACAGCGGTGCAATTCGTGATGGGCAGGCAATCGTTTGCTTGTCAACGGGTCAACGGAAGGCAAATCCACCCCGATCAAACGAATTCCGTATTTTCTTAAGTATGGCGCCAATGGCGGATCAATATAGGGGATGGTTTCCGGAAATGTATTCCGATTTGTCCATGCCCCCGTGTAGATTAATAAGCGTGTCACTCCGTTTAAGTCAATCTGTTGTAATTCGTCGATTCCAATTTTTTTTGGATTTGAAAGATGGATAACCCGGGCCGGTCCGATATAGATATTTACATCAAGATCGATGACTTTTTTTCCTTTGTTATCAAAGTGAAAGGGAGCATCAATGTGTGTGCCTGTATGTGTGCTCATGGTGATTTGGCCGACATTTACTGACCCACTGTCCTCTTTGTGCCAGCGAATGCGATAGGAAAAAGGAGTATCGCCCGGCCATACCGGAGTATGTTCATCAAGTCGTTGGGAGATGTCGATCCATGCACTCATCGTTCCGCCTCCTGCTGTTGTCTTTTATAATTTGGTTCTTAATGTCCATAGTTCAGGAAAGAACGGCCGATCGAGTGCTTTTTTCAAGTAGGAGACACCTGATGATCCTCCGGTTCCTTTTTTGTAGCCAATAATTCGTTCAACCGTAGTCATGTGCATATAACGCCATATTTGCTGTTGGCTACCTATATCTACTAGCTTTTCCGCGAGCTCATATAAATCCCAATATCGATCGACATTTCGATATACCGTCAACCATGCTTTCTCCACGCTAGCATTTGGCTGGTAGTTTTGCGAGTAATCGCGCTGAAGGACCTCCTGATCAATAGATAACCCGCGAACGGCCAATGCTTTGATCGCTGCGTCATAGACACTTGGAGCGTGTAGTGCCCTCACCAACTGTTCGTAAATATGCTGATCGTGTTGGAAGACAGGCAAAACGTGTATATTTTTTTGTCCAAGGGCAAATTCAATTAAACGGTTTTGATAAGACTGGAATCCGGAAGCATGGCCTAAACATTCACGAAATTCCATGTACTCTGATGGAGTCAGTGTTGAAAGAACACCCCATGATTGAATGAGTTGTTGTTGGATTCTTGAGATGCGGGCAAACATTTTAAAGGATGGTTCTAAATCGTCATCTAAAATACATTGAATAGCAGATTCCATTTCATGTAAAATGAGTTTCATCCAAAGTTCACTTGTTTGGTGAATAATGATAAATAGCATCTCATCATGATGGTTAGATAACCGCCGTTGACTCGATAAAATTTTATCAAGCTGAAGATAGCTTGTGTACGACATCTCTTCTTGGAAATCTGTATGAATGCCTTTCTCCAGTTCGAATGAATTTTGTTTCTTTTGCATATGTTCCCACCCTTTTCGTAGAATGATCGGCTGGATACGATTATTGATTTGTGCTCGCGACCGTTTCATCGGATGATGTAGAAGAAGTTGCGTTATGGTATGTGGCATTGCGCTTTTTCCAAAGAACATACGCAATGGTTAGCAATAATAGCCAAGGAATCCCAAACTGTAACATCGGTTTAAATGGTGTAAACCAAGTTGTAATCATTAAACAGAGTAATAGTACGCCGCCTAGGATGGTTAAGTAAGGAAATCCAATCATTTTGATCGTCAATGGGCGACCATTCGTTTGATTCCACTTGTTTCGGAAAAAAAGATGAGAAACAAAAATCATCAACCAAGTAAAAATGGCTCCAAACATGGAAATGCCCATCATGACCGTATACGATGTCTCAGGAAGAAGGGCTGAAACGATGGCTGAAATGGCAATTCCGGCGGTAGAAACGAGTAATGACTTGATCGGAACCCCTTTTTTGCTCACCCCAGCAAAGAAAGAGGGAGCATATCTTTCTTGTGCCAATGCAAACATCATTCTCGTTGACGCATATAATTGGCTATTCATCGCCGATAGTGCCGCAGTGAGAACAATGAAGTTCACCATCCCGGAAGCACTAGGGATGTTTAGGATTTCCATTACTTTCACAAAAGGACTTTTGTCAATTCCCGCTGCTTTCCATGGGACGATCATCAACATGATGGCGATCGTGAGTACATAAAAAGTCGATAAACGAAAAACGGTTGCTTTTAATGCTTTGGGAACGGCAATTTCGGGTTCTTTTGCTTCACCTGATGTAACCGCTATCATTTCTGTTCCTAAGAAGCTAAACAGAGAAATAAAGATAGCCACCCACATCCCCCACCAGCCAAATGGGAGAAATCCGCCATCATTAACGAAATTGGAGGGTCCAATTCCAGATTGTTCCGATCCCCCGAATATAACATAGGTTCCAAGGAGAATAAAAAGGACTACTGCACTCACTTTGATCATCGAGAACCAGTACTCAAAAGTAGCAAACGTATGAACGTTAGTGGCATTAACGTAAATAAGAATGCCTCCAAATAGTAGAATCCATAGGATCCCTGGTGTATGAGGGAACCAGTATCTCATATAAACGGCAATGGCACTCACTTCCACCCCTACAGCGAGGACATTAGCGATCCAATACGAATAGCGGACGATAAAACCTGCATAGGGGTGGATGTACCGATCAGCAATGGTTCCAAAAGAACCTGATGTTGGATGAGCGACAGTCATTTCAGCTAAACAACCCATCAACAACAATACGATAAAAGCACCAATGGCATAACTAAGCAAAACACTAGGCCCGGCTGTTTGAATGGCAAGGCCACTTCCGAGAAACAACCCGGTGCCAATGGCACATCCCATAGCGATCATAGTTAATTGGTTCGTTTTTAATTTACGATGTAATCCAGTGTCTTTTTCTTGCGATTCATGCGTATAGTGATTTGGCTTGGTCATTGTGACTCCCTCCTTACTATTTAGGCGACTACTTCACGCTCGTTTGAAAACTTCTTATACTGTTTCTCTTGCATGATTTTCTTAAGAATTTGTACAACGTTCCATACCTCTTCATAAGATGTGTACAAAGCAATCGGGGCTAAGCGAATAATATTTGGTGCTCGGAAGTCTGGAATGACGCCATTTTCTTTTAATGATTTGCAAATGCGGGCCGCTTCCTCGTGTTCTAAGCTAATATGTCCCCCACGGCGTGCATTGTCCTTTGGATTGCCGATGATAAAGCCGAAAGAAGAAAGTTCATGTTCAATTAAGTACATCAAGTAACTCGTCAGTTGCAAAGACTTTTGACGAATCCGTTCGATTCCTGCTTCCATGAAGATTTCTAAGGATCCAATCAAAGGAGCTAGACTCAAAAGATGCGGTGTTCCAATTTGATAAGCTCCAGCTGTCAAAGAAGGACTGAATGTATGTTCCATATCAAATTGTTTGTCTTTTTTCGATCCAAACCATCCAGCTAGGCCAGGTGCGGAACCGAAATGTTTACGATGGACATAGAGTCCTGCGACACAGCCAGGCCCTCCGTTTATATACTTGTAGTTGCACCAAAAAGCGAAATCAACCCCCCACTCACTAAATGAGTGCGGAATGGCTCCAATGGAGTGGCAAGCATCGAATCCGATCAAGATGCCACGTTTATGTGCTTCATGAGTCAGCAGCTTGATGTCCAAAATTTGACCACTGCGATACAAAACAGTAGGCAAAATAACTAAGGCAACGTCTTCAGACATGGCTGAAATAATATCTTCTTCTTCCAAAAAACGCCCATCACGACTTTTTACTCGAATCAGATGGGTGCTGGGGTCATAACCGTGAATACGAAGCTGACTCTGCAACGCATAAATGTCTGATGGAAAGGTTAATTCATCAGCTAAGATCTTTGTCCTCTTTCCTTCTGGATGATAAAAGGTAGAAACTAACTGATGCAAATTAACAGTGGTAGAGCCTGTAGCAATCACTTCTTCCGGTGAAGCGCCGACTAATGGCGCCAACATGGCGCCCACCTTCTCTGATAGGTCAAACCATGGATGAGTTCCTTTTGTCCAACCGTCTATTCCTAATATTCTCCAATCTTGTAATACGGTGAACAGTGTTTTTTCCGCTCTTTTGGAAAGAAGTCCTAGTGAGTTGCCATCCATATAAATGGAATTTGGCGGTAAGTAAAATTCATCGCGGAAATGACGTAATGGGTCTTCTTGATCAAGCTTTTGGGCAAATTCTAATGTAGGTTCCAAGTTTGTGACGTTCATGAATCTACCTCCTATTTCATTCGATGCATGCTAAAAAGATTTTACAAAAGAATTTGACATGATGTCAATTACTAAATGTTCTAAATATTTTTTTTTATGTTTCAGCTTTGTCATCTTCTTTTATTTTGTT
>NZ_JPYA01000151.1 GCF_000750005.1 Geobacillus icigianus
TTTTGGGGAATATCACGGTATGTATGAAGAGGAGTTCTGGAACGGATTGCAAATATTAGCTCGAAAGTCAGGTGATAAATATATTCTATTGGCTGAACTAGAAAATGATTATAATGAAAGAATGAAAAGATATGAATGGGCAAAAATCCCGGTCGATCTTTCGTACGAAAATTATCTAGACATCTTAAACGCAGAACCTTTGGAGAATATTTATATTGGGCTGGTTGACTATAGTTGTAAATTAGTGTTTACCTCACCATCTCTACAATGGGGGATTTGGGGAGAAAGAGATCAGGAGCTTTATGTATTTGCTTGCAAAGAAAATGTTAAGTCCCAATTTAAAGAATCCCCTTTACCGGACGCTTTGCAGTTAAATGAAGCTTTGGATTATATTTATGCAGTCTATCATGACAAGGAAGCCGCTAAATCGTTTTGCGAGAAGTTGTTGGAAAACTACAAAAATTAATAACTCGAAGATAATACCGTTTCAAAACTTAAAGGATTAAGGTAACTGTAGATGAGCAAATTTGCTAACATAAATTGACAACTAAACAAAAAAGGAGACATGAACCCAACTCCTTGAGTAAAATAGATGTGCTCAAACCCATTCACACAAGGAGGTTCATGTCTCATGAATAGATTAGCACATCATCAACGAATCCACAAGTTTTTCATGACGCTGGGATTGGCGCTTTATTTCTCGAAGCCGGTCATCAAGCATCTCGTTCATCTTGTCGACGCCTTGACTACCAAGGGATTTTCGGGGACATTGACGGATGTCCGGTACTGGAGTTTTCACCCGAATCATCGAACGACACTGAGCCACTTTTTCACGAAAAGCCCTTGGAACGAGGAAAAACTGCTTGAGAAGCTTCAAGAATGGATTCTTCGCCAGATCGAACGCCTAGCCAAACGGGAGAATCAACCCCTTTTTGTTTCGATTGATGATACGATTTGCCAAAAAACGAAGCCTTCGTCACGGGCTGCCCGCGCCATTCAAGGGTGTGATTGGCACTACTCGCACAAAGATCATCAATCCGTTTGGGGGCATTCGCTCGTTTGGCTGATGGTGCATACCTTCAC
>NZ_JPYA01000152.1 GCF_000750005.1 Geobacillus icigianus
AGCATCCCCTTGAACCACCCGTTTATTCCTCGGGCTGCCGCGCCCGTTTTTCCTCTTTTTCCCCTTTGTATTTCCGCCAGCCGACGTACGTTAACGTCAACACGATCATTCCGCCGGTTGAAATCATGACCCAAATCAGCGACGGGTCGGCCTCGTCCTTTTTCACTCCGGCAAACAGCGCCCTAAGATCATGGCGCGCGGTCGAAAGCCGCTCGCGCCGCTTCGTTTCATCGGCTTGCCAAAACGCGGCGGCTTGCAGCGCTTCGAGATCGTCATCGACTTTTGTCGCTACTTCGGGCGGAACGTCAATTTTCACGCTCGGTTCGATCAACGTGTAGCGGTCAACCAGCTGGCGCACCGCAGCGGCATATGCCTCTTTTTCGCCGCGCTCCGCCGCTTTTTCCATCGCCGCCAACGCTTCCATCACCGCCGGCTCCATCTCCGACCAAAGCGGCTGGTAAGTTGAATGGATGGCATCAACGACAAGGCGAAATTGGGTGACCGCTGCCACCTTATCTTCCGCTGGGATCGGCGCGCTCATCGCCCTGACCGCCTGTTCGTGCGTCACGGTCACCGCTCGCAGTTCATCTGCTGATCTCAATCGTTCCTTCGCCTCTAAGGCGAAAAATCGCTCGGAGAAATAGCGGAGCACTTCTTGCGCTTCAGCGAAGCGCTCATTTTTGGCCAATTGCAGCGCCTCGTCGGAAATATCATCTAATTTTTCCCAATCGCTCCGTTGCCCCGCCGCATCGACGGACACCGACCATAAAAAAGCGAGCGACAACAGCAGGGCCAGCCCGATTCGTTTCATCATCGTCCCTCCTCCATTCACTACTACAATGTATGAAGGAGTGGACAAGAGTAGACCAGCCAAGTGTCGTAAAGCGCCGCCCGTCTTTTCGCCGCAGCCCTCCGCGGCCGGCGGGACGGAGAGCCGCCCAACGCCGGCTCAACAAAGAAAGCGGGAAAACCGATCCTCCCCTTCTCCATTTGCGAAACAAGCGGGTGGAGCGACATGAACCTTAGCCGGAAAAGTTGATCGTTCTTGCCGAAAGAACGACCGGAGCATCACCTCCGCTAGGCGCCGCGATCGGACAGACAGAGCCGACGGCGCGGCTGACGGATGCCGAGCCAATACGCGCCGGCAAGGGAAGCGATGCTCAGCCAAAACGTGAAATAACCGATGACATCGGCGTAATTCGCCAACATCTGATAGCGCGGCATCATGCCGAAAACGTAGTCAATGATGTCATTATGCAGCGTCCAGACGGCAGCCAACGCCAAATGCGAGCAGCGGAACCGATAGAACGGAGCGTATACGATCCCTTCGACCGCCATCGCCCCGTGGGAGACAATGAGCAGCCAACCCGCCCAGTCAAGCGTGCCGGTGACCCGCCAGACGAGCACGTTCATGACGACCGCCCAAACGCCGTACTTGACGAGCGTCACCACGGCCAGCGCTTCGAACAGCGGCGCCCGCCGGCCGAGCAGCCAAGCGCCGAGGACGATGAGAAAAAAAAGACTCGCCGTTGGGCTGTCAGGCACAAACGGTAAAAACAAAGGGGGCGTATCGGCCAGCTGATACCTATACCAATAATATCCATATGCTGTACCGGCAGCGTTAACGGCAAACAGCAGCCAAACGACCGACCGGGAAGCGAGCAGCGCATAAAGCCATGCCATCATTCGCACCTCTCTTCGATTGGGCACGAGCACGAAAAAAGCTGACTAACGCGAGTCAGCTTTTCCGGACCGAACCTATTATTTCGCTTTTAAACCGGCGATGAATTCAGACAACTTTTTCAGCTCTTCATCCGTCCCTTTAAATACGCCGGCTGGCATGTTCCCTTTTCCTTGCTTAGCAATTTTAGCAATTTCTTCCGGCTTTAAGCCGGTGCCGATGAGCGACGGACCAGCGCCGCCGGACAAGTTTTGCCCGTGACATGACGTACACGTATTCGCTTGGGCGATTTTATAACCTTCCGCGTTCGTATCAATTTTGACTTCAGCACGAATTTTCCCTTGTTCAGCCGCTTTTTTCCAGTCATGCGTGACGACCGCTTCCCATGTCAAATAAATCATCGTCGCCAACGTCAAGAGCATCATGCCTGTCGCCACCGGACGCTTCCACGGACGGCGCTCCGGGCCGCGATCCAAAAACGGCGCCAACAACAATGCAGTAAACGCCAATCCTGGCATAATAATGGCGCCAACGACCGTATACGGACCAGACGCATACGAATATTTGAGCAATTGGTACAAGAACAAGAAATACCAGTCAGGCAGCGGCACATACGTCGTATCCGTCGGGTCGGCGATCCGCTCAAGCGGCGACGGATGGGCGACCGTCAAGCATAAAAACCCGATCAGGAAAACCGAACCGACAAGCCACTCTTTCAAGAGGAAGTTCGGCCAAAACGCTTCCGTTTTCCCGGGATATTCCGAATAATCCTTTGGGATATTCGGTTTTTTCACCGCGGGAACGCGGGAATCGCCGACGAATTTCATTCCTTTTCCGCGATGCATTGCGTCGTTCCCTCCTTTTTTCTGTCACCTGCAAACGCTAGGCCGACCGGATCATAGCGGACCGGAAATGCCTTGTCTGCGGATCATTAAGAAGTGCGCTGCCATTAAGCCGAGCAATGCCGCCGGCAGGAAGAAGACATGAATGGCAAAGAAGCGCGTCAACGTTTGCGCGCCGACAATCTCCGGATCACCAGCCAACAGCGTTTTGATCGCCGGACCGATAAGCGGAGTTGCTTCGGCAATTTTCAACCCTACTTTCGTCGCGAACAGCGCTTTCATATCCCACGGCAACAGGTAGCCGGTAAAGCCGAGCCCCATCATAACCATGAAAATCAATACGCCAACGATCCAGTTCATTTCGCGCGGCTTTTTATATGCCCCTTGGAAAAAGACGCGCAGCGTATGTAAAAACATCATGACGATGACCAAGCTCGCTCCCCAATGGTGCATGCCGCGCACGATTTGGCCGAACGCTACTTCGTTCTGCAAGTAATACACCGACTCCCACGCATTTTTAATATCCGGAACGTAGTACATCGTCAAAAACATGCCCGACAAAATTTGAATGACCGTAACAAAAAATGTCAGCCCGCCAAAACAATACACGAAGGCGGAAAAATGGTGGGCCGGGTTGACATGCTCCGGAACTTCGTGATCGGCAATATCCCGCCACAAAGGCGTAATATCCAAGCGCTCGTCCACCCAATCATACAGCTTGTTTAACACGCATTACGCCTCCCCTCTCGGTTTCGCCTTGCCCAAGTACAGCTTCCCGTCTTTCACTTTGTACTCGTAGCGGTCAAGCGGCGCCTGCGGCGGTGTCCCCGGAATGTTGGTGCCGTCCTTCGTATAGCGCCCGTAGTGGCACGGACAGAAAAACTGGTTCGGATGCTCTTTGTCCGTATTCCAGTCGACCGTACAGCCAAGGTGTTTGCAGATCGGCGACAAGGCGACGATGTTCCCTTTTCCATCCTTGTACACCCAAGCAGATCTTGGCTCTTCCGCTTCATACCAAGCGTCTTTCACCTTGACCTTGAAGTCGAAGCGCTTCGGCTCTGTCGTGATTTCCTTGACGTCAGCCACCGCGACCATACCCGTTCCCGCTTCGTCTTTCAAAAGCGGATCAAAAGCAAAGCGAAGCATCGGCATGAGCATCCCCGCGGCCATAAAGCCGCCGACGCCGGTCAACGTGTAGTTCAAAAACTGACGTCTCGTGACGCGATGTTTGTTGTCGCTCATCGTTCTCCCCCCTCTATGCAAGATCAAGTCCGCACCGGACGATTGTATGTATAACACATATGGAAAACTAGGACATTCTAATGATAGCGCAATCGTCCGGCAAGGTCAATATCGCAGCTGGCAAAACGTCCGACTGTCGTGTTTACTCTTGCGCCCAGCGGCCGACAAGAAAGCGGAGCAACCCGGCGGCCTGCTCTCTAATGAGCTCATGCTTGTACGATGCCTCCATGCTTTCGAGCGGAACGGACGGAACGAACCAAACGCGGTCGGCTTCGTCCCCCTCTTGCCACGAACGATCGCATGTCACGTAGACAGAATGCGCCATTCCTTCCCGCCCAAGCCGCCTTGTCCAATCGGAAAGCCGTTCGCGAAGCACGGAGCGCGGTTCATCGACAAAATATACAAACGGCGGCAACAAAAACACCCGCCCGCGGAGCTGCCGCTCGGCTTCAGCGGCGACAAGCCCGACCAGCTCCCCGCCGGCGGCGAGCCGTTTCGCCTCTTGGTCAAAGGCCAGCGGCAGGAGCGGAACGAGCGCCGTAT
The DNA here is from genome assembly GCF_000750005.1 of Geobacillus icigianus. Taxonomy (GTDB): domain Bacteria; phylum Bacillota; class Bacilli; order Bacillales; family Anoxybacillaceae; genus Geobacillus; species Geobacillus icigianus. The sequence continues at coordinate 4,309 of NZ_JPYA01000152.1, forward strand.
C
>NZ_JPYA01000153.1 GCF_000750005.1 Geobacillus icigianus
AAAATGTATTTATAAAACTTTCAATTTCTTCTTCTGTATCTAATATGTATACTTTATAATTTTCCGGATCCATTGGGATGAAAATAATAAGGTTCCCAACTTGCTGTTCTTTTTCAAAAGGTGAATTAGACCAAAATCGTGTAATTCTGTACTCATTTCGACTACCTCTTCCGTAGTAAACCACACGACTTTCGAAAGGATAATACTCATCAATATGTACTTTAATATATCTGTCTTTATTTTCCCCCTTAGCTCCTTCTTCCTCGAAAAAAAGACTCCATGCTTGTTTGGCTATATAAATGCCATCTTGATGCGCCCCAGTTAAATTTACATCATTCGGAGAAATAAATTTGCAATAAAAGCGGCCATATTTTTTAGCCGCCTCTATTGCTCTAGTTAATCGATCTGCTTCATTTTGTTGCATATTCACCCCGTCCCTCTTCCAGATTTTCTTCTATTAGTTCATCCCGCTCAATTGCTTGAATCATCTTTTCTGCGATAAGGCGAACAACAGGAACAGCAACACTGTTGCCAAATTGCTTATATGCAGCAGTGTTACTAACTACAATCTTAAAAGAATCTGGAAATCCTTGCAAGCGTGCACATTCGCGTGGAGTTAATTTTCTTGGATTTTTACCTTCTTGCGGGATAAGAATCTCTGAACCGTCCTTGTAGTATCTGGCAGAGAGAGTACGGGAATATGAATCCAAATTGGCTAACCCATAACCGAAACCATTTCCTTTTTTAGCATGTTTTTCTTTGTACGCTTGTAAGTATTCCCACAGTTTGTCGCTTAATGTGTATTTATCATCTACATTATCTTCCAAGATGCTTCTTAACGGCGGACCTTGTTCGGGTATTTTTGGAAACTCAAACTTAAGGGGCTTTTTAAAGCCTACAATATATATACGCTCCCGATTTTGAGGAACAAGCCCCTTTGCATTTAATATTGCATCGTAAACCGTATAACCTAAGTCGTTCTCCAAGACATTTTTTATTACTTTGTATGTTCTACCTTTATCATGACTTTTAAGATTTTTTACATTCTCCAATAGAAGAGCCTGTGGCTGCTTTTCCTTTAAAATACGAGCGATATCAAAAAATAAAGTTCCTTGAGTTTCGTCAAGAAAACCATGTGGTCTTCCCAAAGATTTCTTTTTGCTTACACCTGCAATAGAAAATGGCTGACACGGGAAGCCAGCGAGCAAAATATCATGATCAGGAATATCCTTGGCATCAATCTGTCTGATATCACCGTGTGGTTTCTCACCAAAATTAGCCATATAGGTTTCTTGTGCTTTTACATCCCATTCAGATGAGAACACACAAATACCGTATGGTTCGAAGGCAAGTCTCATACCTCCAATCCCTGCAAAAAGATCAATAAAACGATATAGCAAATTTGACACCTCCTTCGAACACTTGTCTGTCTTAATTATAGCAAATTTTATTGTGTAATAGTCGTTTAATAGAAGCAACACGAACGACAATTCCAAATGATACAACGCTCTGTTGCGGAAGGAAGCGCAAGACGGCTTCCTTCCTCTCGATTAACCCACTTTGATCGCGTTTTTTTCGCCTTGTTGCAGTTGATACATTTGATAATATTTGCCTTTCTTGTTCATCAGTTCGTCATGAGTGCCGCGTTCGACGATCGTGCCGCGGTCTAGCACAAGAATTTGATCGGCATTTCGAATCGTCGATAAACGGTGAGCGATGATAAACGTGGTGCGCCCTTGTTTTAACACATCGAGCGCTTGCTGAATGACCGCTTCCGTTTCCGTATCAATGTTGGCGGTTGCTTCATCGAGCACTAAAATGGCCGGATCGAATGCCAAGGCGCGGGCGAACGAAATGAGCTGGCGCTGCCCGGACGATAGCGTGCTTCCTTTTTCAATGACCGGTTCATCAAAACCGTTCGGCAAGCTTTTGAGCCATTGCTCCGCCCCGATGTCGCGAAGCGCTTTTTCGATCGTGCTGCGGGTAATGCGCGGATCTTGCAAACTCACATTGGACGCGATTGTGCCGGTGAACAAAAACGGATCTTGCAAAACGATCCCCATATGCTTGCGCAACATTTGTTTAGGCATCGTTTGAATATCGACTCCATCGATGAGGATGCGCCCTTTTTGAATGTCATAAAAACGGAACAATAGATTCATGATCGAACTTTTCCCGGAGCCGGTATGCCCGACGAGCGCCACCGTCTCTCCTTGCTTGGCCGTAAAGGAGATATTTTTTAACACATATTCGCCGTCCTTATACCCGAAATACACGTTCTCAAACACGACGTTTCCTTTGTAGCGCGGCATGTCTCCTTCGTACACCTCATCGCCGGGCTCATCGAGAAGCGCAAAGACGCGCTGGGCGGCAACAAGCGACTGTTCCAAGTTCGCCAACTGGTTCATCATCTCGGTCACCGGCTGGAACAAGCGGGTGAGATAATCTACAAACGCGTACAGCACACCCATGGAAATGGCTTGGCCGCTTAAAGAACCGCCCCCGAAATGCCAAATAAGCGCCACAAATGCCACGTTGCGGAGCACGCCGACTAAGTTATGCGATGTGAGCGCATTTAGGCTCAAAAGCTTATTTTGGTAGGTGAAATAGTCTTGGTTCAGCTCGTCAAACTCGCGCTCCGTTTCCTTTTGTCTGCGAAATGCTTGGATGATCGTCATCCCTTGAATCGACTCGTTAATCATCGCATGAATGTCGCTTAAGCGCGACCGGATGATCTGATTGTATTTCGACGCGTATTTCCGGTACACCTTCATCCATACGGCTAAAATCGGCAAGAGGAGGAGGCAGACGGCCGCCAAACGAACATCCAAAAGAAACAGCGCGATAAAAATACCGGTGATATAGATGCAACTTGTAAAAAATGTCGCCAATACCGTAACGTAGAGCTCGCGAACCGCTTCCGTATCGTTCGTCACCCGTGCGACGATTTTCCCGGCCGGCAAACGATCAAAATAGCGAATCGGCAGGCGTTGGATGTGCGCGAAGACGTCTTTGCGCATTTTTTGAATAATGCGATTCGCCGCCATCTGCAAGTAGTAGTGCTGTCCGTATTGAAACGCGGTCGCCGCGACGAGCAGGGCCATGTACAGACCTAGTAAGGACACGATACGGTCAATGTCCGGCTCGTAAAAACGCATGAGCTCTCGAACGGACAACTTTTTGGCTGGATATGAGACCGACTCGTCCCCGCGGCGAATCGTGAGGACGCCGTCTTGGACGGAGCGGTTGCCGTCCAAGGCGACAGCGCGGTCGACAAAATAGTAATGCCGCCCGACTTGCAAAATGCGCACTTCTTTCCCTTTTTCTTCTCCTTGTGCAAAATCGCGCTCCCGCTTATACCATTTCCCTTGATAAAACACGGCGTTGTTTCCTTTCGAAGCTTCGTGCCACGGAGACTCGATCCCTAAAATATGCTGGTCAATCACTCGTTTGGCGATCAACGGCCCCGTCAGTTCGGCAGCCACCGAAACCGCCAGCATGCACAAGGCGAACACCATCATGTTTTTATAGTGAAGGGCGTAAGCGAATAGCCGTTTTCCGACGTTCATAAATACACCCCGCTTTCTTCTAACGTCGCTGCGGCTTGTTGGCGAATCCATTGCTCGTAATACCACCCGTTTTGGGCGAGGAGTTGTTCATGCGTGCCTTGTTCGATCACTTTTCCGTCATCTAGCACGAGAATCCAATCGGCATGCTCGATCGCCGATAAACGATGCGTCGTGATGATCGTCGTTTTTCCGGCGCGCTCGCGGCGAATGTTTTCCATAATCGCCGCTTCCGTTTTCGCATCGACAGCGGACAAGGCGTCGTCTAAAATTAAAATTTCCGGATTCATAAGCAGCGCGCGGGCGATCGAAAGCCGCTGCTTTTGCCCTCCTGATAGCGCAATTCCTTTTTCTCCGACTAACGTATCGAGCCCTTCAGGAAGCATTTCGATATCGTTGCGGAATGCGGCTAAATCAATCGCTTTCTGGAATTCTTCGTCGGCCGCCTCTTTGCGTCCGAATACAATATTTTCTTTCACCGTTTTCGAAAATAGCACATGGTCTTGCGGCACGTAGCCAATCCATCCTCGCACCTGTTCCATTGGAATTCGCTCGAGCGGAACGCCTGAGACGGTAATGCGCCCTGTCCCTAGCGGATACTCCCGAAGCAATTGCTTCACAAGCGTCGTTTTCCCGCTCCCTGTTCGCCCTACGATGCCGAGCGTTTGCCCGCGCCGAAGCGTGAACGAGATGTTCGCTAAATTGGGGACGCTTGATGACGGATAGCGAAACCCGACTTGATCAAACACAATCGATTCGGGGATCTTAACCGATTGCGGCTCGGGATGATTCTGCACATCCGGAACGTAGGCGAGCGTTTCGTTCACGCGATCGAGAGAAGCGTTGCCGCGCTGCATCACGTTCATGAGCTCGCCGATGGCAAACATCGGCCAAATCATCATGCCTAAATAAACGTTGAACGAAACGAGTTCGCCGAGCGTTATTTCTTGATGGAACACTAAGTATGCCCCGTACCCTAATCCGATTAAATAGCTCAGGCCTACTAGCAGTTTAATCGTTGGATCAAAGAGCGAATCGATTTGCGCGACTTTCATATTTTTTTGATACACGTCTTCCGTCAGCGCGTGAAATCTCGCTTCATCCGCTTTTTCCTGCACATAAGCGCGAATGACGCGCACGCCCGAAATTGACTCGAGCACATAATCGTTCATGTCGCCAAATGCATCTTGCGCTTTTGTAAAGCGTTCGTGAATTTGTTTTCCGTACAGCTTCATCGCTGCCGCCATCACAGGCAGCGGCAGCAACGCCGCAAACGTCAGCTTCCAACTGATCGACAGGCCCATCGTGAATAAAATGACGAGCATGAACGCGCTTGAATCCACAAGCGTTAAAATACCGAATCCGGCCGTATTAGCGATCGCTTTTAAGTCGTTCGTCGCCCGCGCCATTAAATCGCCGGTGCGATTGTTTTCATAAAACGTCGGCGTCATGTTGAGTAAATGTTTCATCAAGCGGGAACGCATGCTTCGCTCTAATAAAAACGCGCCCCCGAACAGCTGATACATCCATATATAGTTCACGCCGTAAATGAATACCGTCAGCCCCATAAGCCCTCCGGCATATGCGATCAGCTTCTCCTTCGTGAAGCCGTCCGAATGTATATCGTCAATCGCGATTCCTAGCAACTTGGGCGGAATCGTTTCGAACAGGCCCCCCAACATTAAAAAGACAATGGCGATGACATATCGCTTCCAATGTTGCTTGAAAAACGAACGAAGCTTCCATAATACCGAAAACATATGGACTCAACTCCTTTATCGTTCAATGATCATCTAACCGCTCTCCATCTCTCCGGCTGGCAATGTGAACGGTGTCCATCTTATTTTCATTTTGCCTTCCTCCCTTAAAATTGTAGATTGCAAGCTTAAAACCATCGGTAAACGTAGCATTTCCGGTCCGTCATTTCTTCTTCCACTTGCTGCCGGATGAGCTGCTCCTGTTTGATTTCCTCCATCGTCTATGTCCGTCGCTCGATGGTAATGGTCACAAACAACAAATGGATCGTCATCGTCCCTCACCCCCTTTCATAAATAAAAGCCGCGGGTTTCCTAGAGTTCCCGCGGCGCAAAAACGCAAAAAAGCCGCAGGAAAAAACGATCTCCTTCCCGCGGCATTCGCTGTGCTGTTTAAGATGAAATGACCGTAACAGACTCGGAAGGTCGAATCGTTTTTCGTTGTTCCATTGTGCGCGTTGCTCGTTTCATCATTGCTTTCATGTTGTTCATCCTCCTTCCGAAATCATGTTACGAAGTCAATTGTATCCAAAAACGGTGAAGTTGTAAATGATTTTTCATGATTTTTATGAAACTTTGTGACATACTCCCCCATCTACGCTGACGCTTCGCGTTGTTTATGATAACCGCTGAAACACATCATGGAGGCAAACCTTTAAATCTGGATACAGAAAAGAAACGAGTACATCTCGTTCTCCAAATACTTCCCTTTTTTCATATGCTCCGTTATGCCACCCGTACACCTCCACGGTTCGATGCAGCGGATCAACCATCCAGTACTCTTTTACTTCAAACCGTTGATACAATTTGTATTTTTCATTTCGGTCTTTTAACGCCGTACTCGGAGACAACACTTCTACGATTAAATCAGGGGCTCCCACGCATCCCTTTTCTGTTATTTTCTCTCGGTTACAAATAACAGAAATATCGGGCTGCACTACATTTTTCGCGGATTTGTCATCAAGGCTTGAAGCGAATATGACATCAAATGGGGCCATGACCACTACACATCGTTGTTGTTGAAAATAATCCCGCAATGCCGCATACAACTCACCAACCATATACTGGTGAGCAAACGAAGGAGAAGGAGCCATGCTATATGGCACGCCATCAATCAATTCCCATTGTCCGTCCCATTTGAGATAATCTTCATATGTATAGTTGTGATTTGAAAACTCCGGAGTCGTCATCGCTCCTTCACTCCATTTCGTTTTTTATAATTATATACCGTAAATGAGCCAATTTCGCTAACTGTAACGCGATGAAAGTGATAAAATCTTTTTATATTCCGCATCGTTCGGTTTTCTAATTTCCATGCATGGAGTCCTCCTCGGGGGCAACACCGAAAACCATAGGTATTCCCTTTCAAGTGACATCATCAATTTTGTTTAATGGTAGATGAATGGTTTTCATGAAAAGAGAATGTCCTCCCAACCTTCTCTTACTCTCCCATAACGCGTTTGTGGCAATGGCGTTTCTGCGGGCAGAGTGTTAATCATGTAACCCTTTGCCGTCAAGAATGCGCTGGATATACTTTTCAATTCTCGCTTCGCACGTTTTCGATTGTTTCGCTCCGGAAAAATAAAGGATGTACGCTCTTTGCCGTCCGGGTGTCAGCGATTCAAACGCTATTTTTAAGGCCGGCATTTCGGCGAATTTTTTTTGAAGCTCTTCAGGAATTGGCTCTGGACTCTTTTTGAACTCCACTTTTAAGCCCGCTTTTTCAATTTCCATGGCTTCGTTAATATATGCTTTCAACACAGGTTCAAGCTCGATGCATTCTTTACCTCCATTCCGCTAACGAAAACACGCCGTTTTTTTCAAAATCGTATACAATCGTCGGGGGCAGCAGTTGACGCGCTTCATCCTTTGTCGCCCAGCAATAGTGGATATGTTCTTTCGAAAGGATGACCTCGTGCTGCTCGCTTGTGCATAAATACGTCAAGATGACGACTTGCCGCGTCGGATGGGTTTGGAACGTCGCAGCGTATAAAACTTTCTTCACCGTCACCGTCAACCCAACTTCTTCTTCAATTTCGCGAATGAGCGCAGCTTCTAACTCCTCACCAAATCGCATCCCCCCTCCGACCAGCTCCCATGTTCCGCCGCCTACTTCATCATCAGGCGCGCGCTGGACGATTAGCACGGTCCCTTTATGTAAGATCAACCCTTTCAAAACGACAACGATGTTCTTTCGATGTTCCATCCGCAGTCCCCTTCTTCTAGATTTTGCCCTCTACCCAATACTCTATATGGTTGAATTGAACAGATCAAGAAAAAACAGAAAGTAATGAATCGAATACGAAACAGTCGTTATATGCAGTTTATAGCGGCGTCTCTGTTCGCTCTCTCTGTTCTTTATCTAGCGGTGCGAAAACATGGTCATGCTTTAGAACATACGTCTGTTTTATTGTCGCTTACCATCGTTTTTCCGCTGTATTTAGCCGTTGTTTATCGAATGACGATCGGTCGGATCAAGTGTTCATGGAAAGAGATGGAACAGCACGATTTTGGACGAAACCACCGCCCCCTTTAGTGGATTCATTGCTCACGCAGATGGAAGTGATCATTTTTCAATATTTACATTCTTCTTTTTTATTTTATAATTATAACCAAAACCGGAAAATCAAGCTTTCTATAGCTCCACGCATTTTCGTTTATTCAGTTGAAAGGATTAGGTAAAGATGATCGTCGTGCAAAACGTCAACAAAATCTATCCGCCTCACCGCCACGTGTTGCGCGATCTCTCTCTCGAGCTGAATAACGGAGATCGGCTCATTCTTTTAGGGCCAAATGGGGCTGGGAAGACAACCTTAATAAAGTGCATCATCGGGCTTACTGCACCGGACAGCGGCCGTATTTACGTAAATGGGGTGGATGTTGTCCGCAATCCGAATGGTGCGCGCGAGTCGATTGCGGTCGTGTTTGAAGAAGCCGACAACTCCTATTCATATTTAAATGTCTTTGAAAATCTCTTGTATTTTGGTTTGTTAAACAAGTGGAGCCGTTACGAAGCGAAGCGAAGGGCCGAACAAATCATGGCCATGTTGAATCTGACCCCCTACGCGGATCGTCTGGCCCAAGCCCTTTCGCGAGGGATGAAACAAAAATTGGCGTTTGCGATCGCCTTAATGAAAGGAGCGCCGTTTTTGTTCCTTGATGAGCCGACTCTTGGCCTTGATGTTGAGTCGCAGCATCATATTCGAGCGCTGTTGACGGAAAAACACAACTGGTGGAACGCCGTCCTCATTACGACCCATGACATTCCGTTTGCCCACGCCGTCGGAAATCAATTTGTATTTATCAAAGATGGAACCATCATTTGGCGGGGAACAAAGGAACATTTTTCAACTCCAGCTGACCTGGAAACTCATTTTTTAGCGGCGATCCGTTCCTATCAATTCTCCCAAGAGGTTGGTGATTGAATAATGGAGGCCGCTTTGCAGTATTGTTTTTCAGATACTGTCGATGCGCAAATTCACGAACATCCATTGACAACCAAACAAAAATAGACAAACCTTACAAAATCAAGTCTTCTTTGATTCGGCAAATCCGCCATGTCGTCTAGGGAGGTGGGTTGATTGCTCCGGCAAATTTTTCGTGTTGTATCGGCGTCGTTTTTGAAAAAAAGAGCAGAGTATCGCCGATATTGGTTCGATTTTACTGTTGGGCTGATTATTAAATTTGTCTTTTTTTTCGGTACGCTGTACGCAAGCCCCATCCAGACGGGAAAAGAGGCGGCGGTCAAGCTAGCCGGTTTCAGCCTTTGGTACTTAAGCGCTCATTTGATCGCAAAGCTTGGCAACAGCGCAATCGAAGAAGCGTATCTCGGCACCGCAGAGCAAGTGCTTTCAACGAAGACTCTTCCATGGCAAATTTTGATCGGCGTGGTGGTCGCGGAAGTCGCGTTGTCGTTCGCGTGGGTGGCGCTTTTTTTCCTTTGTGCCGCCTTGATCATTGGATTTTCTGAAATTGTTTCGGGAGCATTGTCCATCGTAACGGAAATCGTCGTATTTGGTGGAGTAAGTCTCATCGGCATGACGGGGATCGGCGTGTTCATTTTAGGACTGTCACTCCGCTTAAAGCAAGTCGGGGCCGTTACTGAGGTGCTTCTTTACTATTTATTAATCTTCTCAGGGTTTTTTCTATCTTCGAATCGATTACCAGCCGCCTTTCATATTCTCAACGCCCTTTCTCCTCTTTCTTGGGCTGTACAAGGAATGAGCGCAGGATGGCGCGCGTTCTTTCCAGCGTTCGGCGTCTCGCTATTGTGGCTCGCCATCGGCTCATTCGTCTTAAGACAACAATGGAACTGGGCGAGGAAGAACGGAAAAATAGGAAGCTACGTATAACGAAAAGACAGGTTGAAGCGGCCCCCCACAGCTGATCGGTTCTTATATGTAATTCAATATCTCACGCGGTGCAAAATCATCGATGCTCTGCAATTCTTCCTTGCTCCACCATTTTACCTGTTGCCATGCATCCTTTTCGTCTTTCGTCATATTTTCGAACGATAATCTCGTATCCGATGGAATCATGATTTTGTAATAAATCTCTCGACTAACAAAAGGACCTTGTTTCCCATCGATCCATACATCGAGTTGGAATAGGGGTTCGCCGACAAGGTCGACAACAATGCCTAGTTCTTCGTATAACTCTCTTTTTAACGCTTCCGCCGGGGTCTCATTTTCTTCAATCCCTCCCCCTGGAGTCACCCATAACACCTTGTTTCCTACCACATCGCGAAATTCAAATCGCTGAAGAAGAATTTCATTCCGTTCATTGATGATCACGGCTCTAGAACATTGGCGTATCTTCATAAAAGGTGCCCCCCTATATCGATGATCGTTTTGATCGACTCATTCGTGTCATTTTATCATATTTCACCATATTTCCTCCAGCCCTTCCCCCATCGGTTTTTCCGGTGGGGAGAGCGGCGCTGCCGATCGAGCAGTTTTGTATGCCGCAAAAACAAGGCAGAGGGAATCCTCTCCCCCTGCCTTGTTTTCATTATCGAGCGGTGACCGATTCTCTTGCTTTTTTCACCAGATCAAAGCGGTCGGCGTTCATGATTTTCACCCACGCGTTGATGAAATCGCGGACGAATTTTTCTTGGTTGTCGTCTTGAGCGTAAAATTCGGCGTAAGAGCGGAGGATGGAGTTCGATCCGAAAATGAGATCGACCCGGGTCGCTGTCCACCGCACTTGGCCGGTTTTCCGGTCGCGGATTTCGTAAATGCCGCCGTCGGTCGGCACCCATTCATAGTCCATATCCAACAGGTTGACGAAGAAGTCGTTGGTCAACACCCCGATGCGGTCGGTAAACACGCCGTGGGGCAAATCGCGATAGTTCGCGCCCAACACGCGCAAGCCGCCAATTAAGACCGTCATTTCTGGACCCGTCAGCCCAAGGAGCTGCGCTTTGTCGATGAGCAGTTCTTCCGGCGGGACGCTGTATTCTTGCTTTTGATAGTTGCGGAAGCCGTCCGCAAACGGTTCTAATACGGCAAAGCTTTCGACGTCCGTTTGTTCTTGCGTCGCATCGCCGCGGCCAGGGAAAAATGGCACTTTGACATCAAAACCAGCGTCGCGGGCCGCTTTTTCAACCGCAGCGCTGCCGCCAAGGACGATCAAGTCGGCGATGCTTACTTTTTTCGGCAGTTCACGTTGGATGTCCTCGTAGACGGACAGCACTTTGGCGAGCCGCTCCGGTTCGTTCACTTCCCAGTCTTTTTGCGGCGCGAGACGGATGCGGGCGCCGTTGGCTCCGCCGCGCTTGTCGGAATGGCGGAACGTGCTGGCTGAGGCCCAAGCCGTTTTGACCAACTCGCTGACGGTCAGCCCGGAGTTCAAAATTTTCGCTTTGATTTCTTCGATTTCCGCTTCCGTCAGTTCGTAATCGACTTCTGGAATCGGGTCTTGCCAAATGAAGTCTTCTTCCGGAACTTCCGGACCGAGATATCTCGTTTTCGGCCCCATATCTCTATGGGTGAGCTTGAACCACGCCCGGGCGAACGCCTCAGCGAATTCTTCCGGGTTTTGGTGGAACCGGCGGGCGATTTTTTCGTATTCCGGGTCAAACCGCAGCGCCAAATCGGTCGTCATCATCATCGTCGGCACTTTTTTCGACGGGTTCTCGGCATCCGGGGCCAAGTCGTTTTCATTCGGGTCGACCGCCATCCATTGCCAAGCTCCGGCTGGGCTTTTCGTCAGCCACCAGTCATAGCCAAACAGCATGTCAAAGTACGACATATCCCACTGGGTTGGCGTCGGCGTCCAAGCGCCTTCAATGCCGCTTGTGATCGTATCGCTCCCTTTCCCTTTTCCGTAGGAGCTGATCCATCCCAGCCCTTGCGCTTCAATCGGGGCGGCTTCCGGCTCAGGACTGACGTGCGTGGCCGGGCCGGCGCCGTGCGCTTTTCCGAACGTATGACCGCCGGCGATCAAGGCGACCGTTTCTTCATCGTTCATCCCCATGCGGCGGAACGTCTCGCGGATATCGCGCGCCGCTGCTTTCGGATCCGGCTTGCCGTCCGGCCCTTCTGGGTTGACGTAGATTAACCCCATTTGCACCGCGGCGAGCGGGTTTTCGAGCTCGCGATCGCCGGAATAGCGTTCAGAGGCGAGCCACTCTTTTTCCGATCCCCAATACACGTCTTCTTCCGGATGCCAGACGTCAACGCGGCCGCCGCCAAACCCGATCGTTTTTCCGCCCATCGATTCAATGGCGACATTGCCCGCCAAAATGAACAAATCCGCCCAAGAGATTTTGTTCCCGTATTTCTTTTTGATCGGCCATAACAGCCGGCGCGCTTTATCCAAGTTGGCGTTGTCCGGCCAGCTGTTTAACGGCGCAAAGCGCTGCGTGCCTGTCGACGCGCCGCCGCGGCCGTCGCCGATGCGATACGTCCCTGCCGAATGCCAAGCCATGCGGATCATTAACGGCCCGTAATGGCCATAGTCGGCCGGCCACCAGTCTTGGCTTTCGGTCATCAGTTTCCGCAAATCTTCTTTTAACGCCCAGTAGTCCAGCTTTGCGAATTCTTGCGCGTAATCAAAATCTTCATCATGAGGGTTCGTCTTCCGGTCATGCTGGTGAAGAATGCTTACATTCAGCTGATTCGGCCACCAATCTTTGTTCGTTGTCCGATTGGAAGATTGATTGGTGATGCTCCCGTGGTATGGGCATTTCGAAGCTTGTTGTGGGTATTGATGTTCCATTTTCTCTTCCCCTTCCTGTTCAAATTGTCTTCCTCACGGTTGTTTTGGCAAC
>NZ_JPYA01000154.1 GCF_000750005.1 Geobacillus icigianus
TTTTATTATTCATTTATGTTGGTTTATATATAAAAAGAGGAGGGTGAATATGCAGACAGAGAAACATAAAAGGATAAAAGCAAATTTTTCTCCGGAACTGCGTTCAAAAATCCAAAAACTGTACGCTAGGAATAATTGGTATAACTTCTTGGCAATTGGTTATGATTGGTTCATAGTTTTAGACATACTTTTTGTACCCCAATAGGAAGATTCTTTTTACATCCACATCATGACAATTATCACCTTGTACATCATTTGTTTCCTGCGATTCCCCACTATAACTTAAAGAAGGCACATTTAATCCTAATGGAGGACGCTGCATACAGAGAGGCTCATCATTGTACGGGATTTTTTCAATCATTCTTACCAGGGTTTTATAGTGTCATTGAGGATATATGTGGCATCTCTTTTGATCGAAGTAAAGGTAACATTAGTTAATGGGTTCATGAAAAGGTGGGAGCATCATGTTGACAGCATTGCTTCATGGGATTGCATTAGCTTTTGGATTAATTCTACCCCTTGGTGCGCAGAATGTCTTTGTTTTCAACCAAGGGGCCTCACAGCCAAAGTTCAGAGGGGCAGTTCCAGTAATCATTACAGCTTCGCTTTGTGATACTTTACTCATTTTGTTAGCTGTTTTTGGAGTCTCTGTTCTTGTTTTTACGGTTCCTTTACTACAAACTATACTCTTTTCTTTAGGGTTATTCTTTCTGATTTATATGGGGTGGTCTATTTGGAATAGCGACCCTGCAAGCTTAAGGAAGAATGAAGTTGCGTTGACTCCTAAAAAACAGATTATGTTTGCATTATCGGTGTCCCTTCTCAACCCACATGCCATCCTAGATACAGTGGGGGTGATTGGAACTAGTTCGCTGAATTACAATGGATTAGACAAAGTGGTGTTTACTATTGCGACCATTTCGGTTTCTTGGATTTGGTTTTTATGTCTTGCCATTGCCGGAAGAATAGTCGGTAATTTCGATACAACGGGAACACTTTTAAAAATGGTAAATAAACTATCAGCTTTGATCATATGGGGAGTGGCTGTATACATAGCCGTTCAATTGTATAAAATGTTGTAAGTAGGACTACCTGTAGTGTTCCGTGTACACTCCAGAAATACACGCAAACGAAACCGTTCTAGAAGGCCGGTGAAAAACGGCTAATTCCCTTCATCAATGGGGGAATGAGTGAAAAGTCGGATCGGTGCAACAAGGTTTCTCGAGTTGATAAATAACATTGCCAATCCGTATTTAGGATTCCATCACCATCCTCCTAGAAGGCTGGTAAAAAACATTGGTTTCCTTTGGTCGATGAATAAAAGTGTGCGGTGTTGCAAGGCTTTTCTATTTGAGAAACGATGCTAGGAAGCAGTGTGCACGATTTCATCCCCCTCCTCCTAGGTACACGCCCGAAATATGCCAAAATGCCTCTCGTCCCTTTGGTATCAAGGGATGAGAGGCATTTTGTTTGCCTAGTCACTGTAGAACTCGGGCTTCTGATTTAAAACCACGGGAACCATTTCTCAAACCAGCTTTTTCCGTCTTCTTTTTTCTTCTTTTTCTTTTCCAGATGGTCGGTGCAATAGTCAGTCGGTTCGGTGCCGATGAGATAGTACGTTTTTCGCTTCACCGGACAAGCGTCGGTGGCCAGTTTGCCGTTTTGCGGGTCGATGTCGACGCCGATGACTCCTTTCGTAGGTTTGAATGACCGTTTTGGTTCATCGGCGAGCCCTTCTTCCATAAAGTGAACCCAGATTTGTTTGGCGTATTGTTTTTCGTCAAAGCGATCTAGTGGCTCGCCGCGGTCGTAGCCGGTCCAGACGCCGGCGACCAGTTGTGGGGCGAACCCGATCATCCAACTGTCCGTTTTTGTCGTTCCCGATTTGCCGGCGTAGGGTCGTGTAATGTCATCGGCGATCGACTGTCCAGTGACGGTGGTGTAGCCGTTTAACTTCGGGTCGAACATTCCGGTCATTAAATGGGCCGTCACAAACGCCGCATCGCGGTCGAGCACTTGCCGGCTTGCCGGTTGGTGCTCGTAGATCACGTTGCCGGCGCTGTCGACTACTTTTTTAATGAACACTGGGTCGTTTCGTTTGCCGTAGTTGGCGATGGTGCTGTAGGCGGCGACCATGTCGATCACCCTCACTGGCGAAGTGCCGAGCGCCAATGACGGCACGGCTTTTAGCTTGCTCGTGATGCCGAGCGTCTTCGCTGTGTCAACGAGTTTGTCGGCTCCGATAAATTGCAGCGTCTTGACCGCAAAGACGTTGTCGGATACAGCGAGCGCTTGGGCGAGGGTAATTGGGCCGTTCGCATAATAGTCATTGTAGTTATGAGGCGTGTACCTCGCCCGGCCGTCATCAAACGTAAACGTCGTCAGTTCGCTGCGCAGCTGGGTCGATGGCGTGAATCCTTGCTCGATCGCCGCGTAATACAAAAATGGTTTGAACGTCGACCCCGGCTGGCGTTCCGCCTGCACCGCCCGGTTGAACGGGCTCTCTTGATAGTTTCGCCCGCCGACGAGCGCTTTTACTTCTCCGGTTCGCGGATCCATGGCGACCAGCGCCGCCTGAATGGCCGAGTTTGGGTTGATGATGCGCGCGATTTGCTCTTCGGCAATTCGTTGCAGACGCGGATCGAGCGTCGTATAGACGCGCAGCCCCCCAAGCTCGATCGTCCGCTCGTCAAGGCCAAGCTTCGTGCGCAGCTGCTGCTTGACGACATCTTGAAAATACGGGGCGATCGGCTGCTCGCGTTCATGATGCCGAACGTAGACGAGTTTGGCACGGTAGGCCTGCTCCGCTTCTTGGCGGCTGATGTAGCCGGCTTCCGCCATGGAGAGAAGGACGATTTTTTGCCGCGCTTTCGCTCGCTGTTCATTGACGAACGGGGAGTAGTAATACGGCCCTTTCGGAATGCCGGCTAGCATGGCCGCTTCGCTGAGCGTCAGCTCGCTCGCGTGCTTGCCGAAATAGTAGCGGGCTGCTGCTTCGATGCCGTAAGCTCCGTGTCCGTAATAAATCGTATTGAAGTAGCCTTCCAAGATTTTGTCTTTGCTGTAGTTGGTTTCAAGGCGGATCGTATAAAGCGCCTCTTGAATTTTCCGCGACCACGTTTTTTCATGCGTCAAAAACAAGTTGCGCGCGTATTGCTGCGTGATCGTGCTCGCGCCCTCGACTTTCGCCATCGCCCGCACGTTGGCGATGACAGCGGCGGCGATCCGTTTAAAGTCAAAGCCGTGGTGGCTGTAAAACTTTCGGTCTTCCACCGCGATCGTTGCTTCTATGGCGTGCGGCGAGATGTCATCGAGATGAACCCAGTAACGCTTCTGCCCTTGGTCGCTTTCCCCGATTTTGCTGCCGTCATCGGCATAAAACAATGTCGTCTGCGGCACAGCGACCGGCGGTGCTCCTGCCATTTTGGCAAACAAAATAAAGCCCCCGAGAGCAGCGAAAGCAAAAACGGCGAGGAACACGGTGATAAAGACGGCGGCGCGCACATATTTCCACGCGCCGCGAAAACGGCTGCTCGGGATCGGTTCCATTGCCCATCCCCCCAACGGTTTCAGCGGTGCTTGACGCAGGCGCCTGCTTGATAGGGAGGCGCTTTCCGCTTTTCTTACTAGTATGAAAAAAATTTTGTTATTTTAAACTCGTTCCCCTTGCATTTTTGCTAGATTGCTCTATACTTTTTCATGTTTAGTTTTTTGTTGGCAAGGGAAACTTGATAGTAAGCAAACGCTCGGAGAAAGGATGTTACCGAATGGAACTATGGTTTACGGAAAAACA
The DNA here is from genome assembly GCF_000750005.1 of Geobacillus icigianus. Lineage (GTDB taxonomy): Bacteria > Bacillota > Bacilli > Bacillales > Anoxybacillaceae > Geobacillus > Geobacillus icigianus. The sequence continues at coordinate 3,794 of NZ_JPYA01000154.1, forward strand.
GACGGAACATTTCGGCATCACGGCACGCATCATCCGCACTTTACATACAGAGCAAACGCCGTTTCAAAAGCTCGATATGGTCGAAACAGCCGAGTTTGGCAACATGCTCATTCTAGACGGCATGGTGATGACGACGCAAAAAGATGAATTTGTCTACCATGAGATGGTCGCCCATGTGCCGCTGTTTACCCACCCGCATCCGGAAAACGTGCTGGTCGTCGGCGGCGGCGACGGCGGCGTCATCCGTGAAGTGCTGAAGCACCCAAGCGTCAAAAAGGCGACGCTGGTTGAAATCGACGGCAAGGTGATCGAATGCTCGAAAAAATATTTGCCGGAAATCGCTGGCCAACTTGACGATCCGCGCGTCGAAGTGAAAGTCGATGACGGGTTTATGCATATCGCGAAAAGCGAAAATGAGTATGACGTCATTATGGTTGACTCGACAGAACCGGTCGGTCCGGCGGTCAACTTGTTCACAAAAGGGTTTTACGCCGGCATTGCCAAGGCATTGAAAGAGGACGGCATTTTCGTTGCCCAAACGGACAATCCGTGGTTTAAGGCGGATTTGATTCGCACCGTTTACCGTGATGTAAAGGAGATTTTCCCGGTTACGCGTCTATATACGGCGAACATTCCGACCTATCCAAGCGGGCTCTGGACGTTTACGCTCGGCTCGAAAAAATACGACCCGCTTGCGGTGAGCGACGACCGTTTCCATGACATTGAGACGAACTATTACACGAAAGAGCTGCACAAAGCGTGTTTTGTCTTGCCGAAATTTGTCGCCGATTTAACGAAGTAAGGGGGCGCAGGCGATGCGGTTTGATGAAGCCTATTCAGGCAACGTGTTTATCGGCAGCCATCCGAATTTCGAAGAAAGCGAAGCCATCATCTACGGAATGCCGATGGACTGGACGGTCAGCTACCGGCCCGGCTCGCGGTTCGGCCCGGCTCGCATCCGCGAAGTGTCGATCGGGCTTGAGGAGTACAGCCCGTATTTGGACCGTGAACTCAAGGACGTTCGCTACTTTGACGCCGGTGATATCCCGCTGCCGTTTGGCAATGCGGCGCGCAGTTTGGAGCTGATTGAGCAGTTTGTCAGAAGAGTGCTCGATGCTGGAAAATTTCCGCTCGGTCTTGGCGGTGAACACCTTGTCTCTTGGCCGGTGATCAAAGCGGTGTACGACTATTATCCGGATGTCGCCGTCATTCATATGGACGCGCATACCGACTTGCGCGAACATTACGAAGGCGAGCCGCTGTCGCACGCGACGCCGATCCGCAAGGTCGCTGACTTGATCGGACCGACGAACGTTTTTTCGTTTGGCATCCGTTCCGGCATGAAAGAAGAGTTCGAATGGGCGAAAGAAAACGGCATGTACATCGCCAAGTTTGAGGTGCTTGAACCGCTCCGTTCCGTGCTGCCGAAGCTCGCCGGCCGCCCGGTGTATGTGACGATCGATATCGATGTGCTTGATCCCGCTCACGCCCCGGGCACGGGAACGGTCGATGCCGGTGGGATTACATCGAAAGAACTATTAGCCGCCATCCATGAGATCGCCCGCTCCGACGTCCGCGTCGTCGGCGCCGATTTGGTGGAAGTTGCACCGATTTACGACCATTCGGAACAAACCGCCAATACAGCGAGCAAGCTTGTGCGGGAAATGCTGCTGGGTTGGGTGGCCAAGTGAATAGAGAAAAAAGCGCCTAAATCGCCAGCGGGCGAGGGCGCTTTTTTGTGTGCAGGAGAAAGGTTGCTGGAATATGAGCGTTCCATATTGAATCAGTCGGGACAGTTCTTTATACTTATTGATATGACTGGGTTCGCAAAGGTGTGTTCAGCAAATATGAACGAAACAAACGGGATTCCGGTGCGGCTTCGTCAAGTGGCCGTCATCCGCGACGGTGCGCACCAAGAGACGATCGCGCTTGAAGTGGACGGCATGTATTACATAAAGGGGACAACCGTGTATTTGCAGTTTGTCGAGGAAAACGAACTCGGACGGGTGAACAACATTGTGAAAATCGCGCCTGACGAGGTGACCGTTCTCCGTTCTGGGGCGGTTGAGATGCGGCAAACGTTCCGCTGCCAGCAGGAAATGCCGGGCCATTACCAAACGGTGTTTGGACGGTGGGGGCTGGCGACAAAAACGGAGGCGATCGAGTTCCGATATGACGAAAGACGGAAACAAGGGCAGCTCTTTCTCTCATATGAGCTGATGCTAGAGCACGAGCGGAGCGGGCGCCATACGTTGACGCTAACATTTAAGGGGGTATAGGCCGATGAACATTGTCGGACAGATGAAAGAAAAGCTGAAAGAGGAAATTCGCGAGGCGGCGGTCAAAGCCGGTCTGACAGCTGCCGAAGAGCTGCCGGACGTGCTCTTGGAGGTGCCGCGCGACAAGGCGCATGGCGACTACTCAACGAACATCGCCATGCAGCTCGCCCGCATCGCGAAAAAGCCGCCGCGGGCGATCGCTGAAGCCATCGTCGGACAGCTTGACCGCGAGCGGGTGTCGGTTGAGCGCATCGAGGTAGCAGGGCCGGGCTTTATCAACTTTTATATGGACAACCGCTATTTGACGGCGGTCGTGCCGGCGATTTTGCAGGCGGGGCAAGCGTATGGCGAGTCGAACGTCGGCAACGGGGAAAAAGTGCAAGTCGAGTTCGTCTCCGCCAACCCGACCGGCGATTTGCATTTAGGCCATGCCCGCGGCGCGGCGGTTGGCGATTCGCTTTGCAACATTTTAGCGAAAGCCGGGTTCGATGTGACGCGCGAATATTACATCAATGACGCCGGCAAGCAAATTTACAACTTGGCGAAATCGGTCGAAGCCCGTTATTTTCAGGCGCTCGGTGTCGATATGCCGCTGCCGGAGGACGGCTATTACGGCGACGATATCGTCGAAATCGGCAAACAGCTTGCGGCTGAATACGGCGACCGGTTTGTCGAAGTGGGGGAAGACGAGCGGCTTGCCTTTTTCCGCGACTACGGGCTCCGTTATGAGCTTGAGAAAATCAAGAAAGACTTGGCCGACTTCCGCGTGCCGTTTGACGTTTGGTATTCGGAAACATCGCTTTATGAAAGCGGCAAAATCGACGAGGCGCTCGCTACGCTGCGTGAGCGCGGCTATATTTACGAGCAGGACGGAGCGACATGGTTCCGTTCGACGGCGTTTGGGGACGACAAAGACCGCGTGTTGATTAAACAGGACGGTACGTATACGTACTTGCTCCCGGACATCGCCTACCATCAAGACAAGCTGCGGCGCGGGTTCCAAAAGCTCATCAACATTTGGGGAGCGGACCATCACGGCTACATTCCGCGCATGAAAGCGGCGATCGCCGCGCTCGGCTATGACCCGGAGGCGCTCGAAGTCGAAGTCATTCAAATGGTGAATCTATATCAAAACGGCGAGCGCGTCAAAATGAGCAAGCGCACCGGCAAAGCGGTGACGATGCGCGAGCTGATGGAAGAGGTCGGTGTCGATGCCGTTCGCTATTTCTTTGCCATGCGCTCGGGCGATACGCATTTGGATTTTGACATGGATTTGGCTGTGTCGCAGTCGAATGAAAACCCGGTTTACTACGTCCAATACGCGCACGCCCGCGTTTCCAGCATTCTTCGCCAAGCGGAGGAACAACACCTTTCCTACGATGGCGATGTAGCTCTTCATCATCTTGTCGGGACGGAAAAAGAGGTCGAGCTGCTCAAAGTGCTCGGCGATTTCCCCGATGTCGTCGCCGAGGCGGCGCTCAAGCGGATGCCGCACCGCGTCACCGCCTATGCGTTTGAGTTGGCATCGGCGCTTCACAGCTTTTACAATGCGGAGAAAGTGCTTGACCTAGACCATATCGAAAAAACGAAAGCCCGCCTCGCGCTTGTCAAGGCGGTGCAAATCACGCTGCAAAACGCGTTGACGCTGATCGGCGTTTCAGCGCCCGAGCAGATGTAATCATCGAGGGGGAGCGGCTACCCCCTCTTTCGTTTGGGCATTCTAAGGAAAAATGACAGCGGAGGATGCAACCTATGAAAGAAATCGTATTATCGCTTGTCACTGGCATGGTGGTCGGGTTTTTGTTTACGCTGTTCCGTCTGCCGATTCCGGCTCCCCCAGCGTTGGCCGGCATCGCCGGCATCGTCGGGGTGTATCTCGGCATGCGGCTGTTTCAATGGCTGGCGATATTTTGGCGATCCTAACCGGACCATCGCCCCGTTCGGCGTGACATCAACGGCGTTATACGCCGGGCCGGATGGGGCGCATTCGTTTTGAGCGGATTACAGCCAGGCGGAGATCAGCTGGGAAATCGATTGTTTGCCGCGGTCAAGGAGCGAACGCCTTTCCAAAAAGGCGAGCGTCAGCGGTTCGGAGCGCGTCAAGTCGCGTTTGAACGCCTGTTTGACGAGATGAGTGAACGCCCGATCAAACACGTAGCAGTTGATTTCGCTGTTGAAAAACAAGCTGCGGCGGTCAAAATTGGCGGTGCCGATGTCGCACCATTCATCGTCAATGATAAGCGTTTTGGCGTGGTAAAATCCTTGGTAAAAACGGTAGACGTGCGCACCGGCCTCAAGCAGCCGGGCAAAGTACGGATAGGCGGCCTCCCTGACAAACAAATGATCGGCTTTCAGCGGTACGAGCACGGTGACGCGCACTCCGCGCTCGAGCGCCTTCATCAGCTCGTGAAACAGCGGCCGGCTTGGAATGAAGTACGGGCTGCCGATCATAATTTCCTTTTTGGCGCGGCGGATGGCCTCGATGTATTGTTCTTCGAGCGTCGAGCCATCGGTGGCGATCAATTGGTGGTGAACGGCGCCGGCAGGAAGTGCCGGGAAATAGCGGCTGTTGTCAGGGACCGTTCGGCCCGTCGCTTCTTCCCAGTCGTGCAAAAACTGTTTTTGCAAGTCGCCAACCCCTTCGCCGCTCATTTTGATGTGATAGTCCCGCCATTCGCCGAAGTTGGCGTCTTTCCCGCTATATTCGCGCCCGATGTTAAAGCCGCCGATATAGCCGACCCGTCCGTCGATGATGGTGATTTTGCGGTGGTTGCGGCGGTTGAGGCGATAAATGAGAAACGGAAAGCATGGCGGGCGCGCGTAGGCAAACTCCACTCCGCTTTTGGCAAGCGAACGAACGAGCGCCCTTGGAAGCCCAAGGCCACCGACCCAGTCGACCAGCACCCGCACTTTCACTCCTTCAGCCGCTTTTTTCTTCAAAAGTTGGAAAAACGGCGCGGTCATTTCGTCGTTTTTGATGATGTAAAACAAGATGTGAATATGGTCGCGGGCGCGGCCCAGCTCGGCAAAATAATCGGAAAATAAATGGTTTCCGTTGACAAACAGCGAAAGATCGCTTCGTCGCTGCGGATAGACGACGTTTTTGCGCCTGTTTCGAAAGACGAGTTGTCCGAGCTTGTCATCGAGGTAGATGAGAGCGAATAAAATAACGATGAAACTAGCGATGACGGCAATGACGTCCATGTTGTCTCCTCCTGTGGCCCTTCAGTATTTATTAATGTGCCCGGGAAAACTCAAAATAGCAAAGGGGAACGATGGAATGGCGCGAGCGCCCGTCCAAGCGGCTTCGGCTCCTGCCGCCCGCTATTCATCGAGGGAAGTCGGCTTTGAAAAACGCAAAAAATCTATTGACTGAATGCTCATTCATTATGTACAATAGACGTAAAGCAAATTCTGAAAATTTCCTTTGTTATGGCAAACACAATGGAAGCGGGGGAAGGGGAGAAAAGATGAACGCTTTATCGTTGGTGAACTGGCTCGCGTTTTTGTTTGTAACCGCTTACGCCATCTATTTGTTCGCTTATGTCGTCAAAACGCGGGCGATGTACATTCAGCTTGGCAAAAAAGTCGAGTTTGACCAAAAGGTGAACGAGCGGCTGCGCAACATTTGGATCAACGTGTTCGGTCAGAAAAAGCTGCTCAAGGACAAGAAAAGCGGACTCATTCACGTCGTCTTTTTCTACGGCTTTATTCTCGTCCAGTTTGGCGCGATCGATTTCATCATCAAAGGGCTCGCGCCCGGAGCGCATTTGCCGCTCGGGCCGCTGTATCCGGGGTTTACGTTTTTCCAAGAAATCGTCACGTTGCTCATTTTAATCGCCGTGCTCGCTGCTTTTTACCGCCGCTACATTGAAAAGCTCGTCCGCTTAAAGCGTGATTTTAAAGCCGGCCTCGTCCTGATTTTCATCGCTGGACTGATGCTGTCCGTGCTGTTTGGCAACGGGATGAGCATGATTTGGCACGGCGAAGAGGCGACATGGAGCGAGCCGGTTGCCTCACTCATTGCCGGCGCGTTTTCCTGGGTCGGCGAAACGGGGGCCGCGGTGCTGTTCTTTGTTGCTTGGTGGGTGCATTTGTTGATTTTGCTGACGTTCCTCGTGTACGTCCCGCAATCGAAACACGCCCATTTGATCGCGGCGCCTATCAACGTCTTTTTCAGCCGGCTGACGCGGCCGAAGCTTTCGCCGATCAACTTTGAAGACGAAAGCCAGGAATCGTTTGGTGTCGGCAAAATTGAAGATTTTACGCAAAAGCAGTTGATCGACTTGTACGCCTGTGTCGAGTGCGGCCGCTGCACGAGCATGTGTCCGGCGACCGGCACGGGGAAAATGTTGTCGCCGATGGATTTGATTTTGAAGTTGCGCGACCATTTGACGGAAAAAGGAGCGGTCGTCACGTCGCGCGCGCCGTGGGTGCCGACGTTCGCTTTCAAAAACACAAGGGGCAACCAGCTCGCGTTCGCCGCTGCGTCGGAGCAGGCCGCTACGATCGAAATGCCGAGCTTGATCGGCGATGTCATCACCGAGGAAGAAATTTGGGCCTGTACGACGTGCCGCAACTGTGAAGACCAATGCCCGGTCATGAACGAACACGTCGACAAAATCATTGATTTGCGCCGCTACCTTGTCTTGACGGAAGGGCGGATGAATCCGGATGCGCAGCGGGCGATGACGAATATCGAGCGTCAGGGCAATCCGTGGGGCTTGAACCGAAAAGAGCGGGAAAACTGGCGCGAGCTGCGCGATGATGTGCATGCGCCGACCGTCAAAGAAGCGGCGAAAGCGGGAGAGGAAATCGAGTACTTGTTCTGGGTCGGCTCGATGGGGTCGTATGACAGCCGGAGCCAAAAAATCGCCCTCGCTTTTGCCAAACTGCTGAACGAAGCGGGCGTCAAGTTTGCGATTTTAGGCAACAAGGAGAAAAACTCGGGCGATACGCCGCGCCGGTTAGGGAATGAATTTTTGTTCCAAGAGCTGGCAACCAACAATATCGCCGAGTTTGAAAAAGCGGGCGTCAAGAAAATCGTGACGATCGACCCGCACGCCTACAATACGTTCAAAAACGAATATCCGGATTTTGGGTTTGAGGCGGAAGTGTACCACCATACCGAGCTGCTCGCCAAGCTCATCGAAGAAGGCCGCTTAGTGCCAAAATATCCGGTGAATGAACGCATTACGTTCCATGACTCGTGCTACTTAGGGCGCTACAATGACGTCTATGACGCACCGAGACAAATTTTGCGCGCCATCCCGGGCGTCGAGCTTGTTGAGATGGAGCGCAACCGCGAGCGCGGCATGTGCTGCGGCGCCGGCGGCGGCCTCATGTGGATGGAGGAGACGACCGGCAACCGGATCAACGTCGCCCGCACGGAGCAAGCGCTCGCTGTCAACCCGACCGTCATCAGCTCCGGCTGTCCGTACTGCTTGACGATGCTGTCGGACGGCACGAAGGCGAAAGAGGTGGAAGACCGCGTCTTTACGTACGATGTCGCGGAACTGTTGGCGAAATCGGTGTTCGGCGAGGAAAAAGAAGAAGTCGCGTCATAAAAATAGTTGCCAAGACAATTTCTATTTTTTAAAATAGTAAGTATAATGAAAGAGGAGGTGTCGGTGGCGCACCTTCTCTTTTGCACCGCTATCGAGCGAGCGTTCAGTCTGCATTTTTGTAATCGCTTTCTTACTTGATCAAAGGGGGAGAGGAACGATGGGAAGAACCGTGATTGTTAGCGGGGTGCGCACCCCGTTTGGAAAGTTGGGCGGCGCGCTTCAGGCGCTGTCAGCCCCGGAGCTGGGCGGCATTGCTGTGAAAGAGGCGCTCGCTCGCGCCAACGTGAGCGCGGAACAAGTGGATCACGTCATTTTGGGCACGGTTTTGCAAGGGGGGCAAGGACAGCTCCCGTCGCGGCAGGCGATGCGTCATGCCGGCATCCCGTGGCACGTGCGCACCGAGACGGTGAACAAAGTGTGCGCGTCCGGCATGCGCGCCGTCACGCTCGCCGATCAGTTCATCCGCTTAGGCGATGCCGATGTTGTCGTCGCCGGCGGGATGGAGTCGATGAGCAACGCGCCGTACGTGTTGCCGAAAGCGCGCTGGGGGCTGCGGATGGGCGACAGCACGGTCAAAGATTTGATGGTATACGATGGCCTCACATGCAGCTTCACCGGCGTCCATATGGGCGTCTACGGCGGGAATACGGCGCGTGAGCTCGGCATCACCAGAGAGGCGCAAGACGAGTGGGCGTACCGCAGCCATAGGCGCGCCATCGCTGCCATCGAAGCCGGTCGGCTTGGGGAAGAAATCGTTCCGGTGACGATTCCGCAGCGCAAAGGGGAGCCGCTTGTCGTCGAACGCGACGAGGCGCCGCGCAAGGATACATCGCTAGAAGCATTGGCGAAACTGCCGCCGGTGTTTGACCCACAAGGAACTATCACCGCCGGCAACGCCCCGGGCGTCAACGACGGCGCCGCCGCGCTCGTGTTGATGAGCGAAGAGCGCGCTGTCCGCGAGGGGCTCGAGCCGCTGGCGATGGTCGTTGCCCACACCGCCATCGCCGTTGAAGCGAAAGATTTCCCGAAGACGCCGGGGCTTGTGATCAACGAGCTGCTCCGCAAAACAGGAAAAACGGTCGATGACATCGCCTTGTTTGAAGTGAACGAAGCGTTTGCCGCTGTCGCATTGGCGGCCATTCAAATCGCCGGTCTTGACCCGGAAAAGGTGAACGTCAACGGCGGCGCGGTTGCCCTTGGCCATCCGATCGGCGCGAGCGGTGCGCGCATCATCCTCACGCTCATTCATGAGCTGAAACGCCGCGGCGGCGGCCTCGGCATTGCGGCCATCTGCAGCGGCGGCGGCCAAGGCGATGCCATCTTGGTTGAGGTATAAGAGGAGTCAAGGGCGCGTCTTACCTGTAGCCTTGCGGGGGCATGGCTGTCGCTGCCTGTCCTCGCACGACAGCCCGCCGCCAAGACGCGTGTCGCCGGCTGTCGCCAAGATGCAGGAAGTGACTTGTTGCGATCCTGTCCCTTGGTGACGCGGCGCGAAACGGAACGTGTCGCCGCCCCGCCCTTGGGCGATGGCGCCAAAACGGCGGAGAACGCGGCATGGTGCCGGCCGCGCGTCCATGAACCGGAGCGGTCTCCAGAACAACGTCACGGCGCAAGATGGAGCCGTGCACCCCGTCGAGCCGCTGCGGGAAGGAATCGGTGTGCCGGCGCGATGCTTCTCGCTGCCGGCCCCGCCTCATTGGCGACGCGAAGCTGGCGGATGTGATGCGCGTTCATTTTTCGGAAACGTTCCGTGGACAGCACATGATCTTCCCTCCAACCGGGGATGAAAATGACAGCTTGGTGACGGGGTTTTCAAAGAAACGTTCCATGGGCAACGGTTTCTCCTCCACCCGAGGATGAAAGTCTCGCGTCAGTTCGGCATTTTCACGAAATACACATAGACAGGGGGATAGGAACATGGACGTCAAAACGATCATGGTCGTCGGCGCCGGACAGATGGGCTCGGGCATCGCCCAAGTGTGCGCCGTCGCCGGTTATGAGGTGCTGCTCTATGATATTAGCAGCGCTCAATTGGATAAAGGAATGGCCAATATTCAAAAACTCCTTGCCCGTCAAGTGGAAAAAGGGAAAATGGCCGCCGAGGACAAGGACGCAGCGCTTTCCCGGCTTGTCCGCTCGACGGATCTGCATGACGCTGAGAAGGCGGATCTCGTCATTGAAGCAGTCGTTGAAAACATGGACGTGAAAACGAAGCTGTTTGCCGAACTCGATGCAATCGCCCGCCCGGAAACGATTTTGGCGTCGAACACGTCGTCGCTGCCGATTACGGAAATCGCCGCCGCGACGAAGCGGCCGGAGAAAGTGATTGGCATGCACTTTATGAACCCGGTGCCGGTGATGAAGCTCGTCGAAATTATCCGCGGCTTGGCGACGGCCGATGACGTGTATGAGACGATTGAAGCGGTCACCCGGACGCTCGGCAAAGTGCCGGTCGAAGTGAACGACTTCCCCGGCTTTATTTCCAACCGCGTCCTCATGCCGATGATCAACGAAGCGATTTACGCCTTGTACGAAGGGGTGGCGACCAAAGAGGCGATCGACGAAGTGATGAAACTGGGCATGAACCATCCGATGGGGCCGCTCACGCTCGCTGATTTTATCGGATTGGATACGTGCTTATACATTATGGAAACGCTGCATGAAGGGTTCGGCGATGACAAGTACCGCCCGTGCCCGCTGCTGCGCAAATACGTCAAGGCGGGTTGGCTGGGCCGCAAAACGGGCCGCGGATTTTACACGTACGAGTAAGCAGCTCGGGGCAACGGTGACGAGCAATATGACAAAGGGGGATGTCCCGTGCAATTTCGGTTGACGGAAGAACAAGAAATGATGCGGCAAATGGTGCGCGAGTTCGCGGCGGCAGAGATCGCCCCGTTTGTCGAGCGCATGGAACAAGGGGAGTTTCCGCGCCCGATTTTATCGAAAATGGCCGAACTCGGCCTGATGGGCATCACTGTCCCGGAGCAGTATGGCGGCGCGGGCATGGATTTTATTTCGTACATCATCGCCATTCATGAAATTTCCAAAGTGAGCCCGACGGTCGGTGTCATTTTATCGGTGCACACGTCAGTCGGCACAAACCCGATTTTGTATTTCGGCACGGAAGACCAGAAACGAAAATACGTGACGAAACTGGCTCGCGGCGACTATTTAGGGGCGTTTTGTCTCACCGAACCGAGCGCCGGCTCGGATGCGAAAAGCGTAAAAACGAGAGCGGTGCGCCGCGGCGATCATTATATCCTGAACGGTTCAAAAATATTTATCACCAATGGGGGGGAGGCGGACACATACATCGTGTTCGCCCGCACGAATCCGGAGGAAAGCGGCAGCCGCGGCATTTCCGCGTTTATCGTTGAAAAAGGAACGCCGGGGATGGCGATCGGCAAAGATGAAAAGAAAATGGGGCTGCACGGCTCGCGGACGGTAACCATCACGTTTGAAGACGCTGAAGTGCCGGCGGAAAACTTGCTCGGTCAAGAAGGGGAAGGATTTACAATCGCGATGGCCAACCTTGATGTCGGCCGGATCGGCATCGCCGCCCAAGCGCTCGGCATCGCGGAAGCCGCGATCGAACATGCGGCGGAGTACGCAAAAGGACGAATCCAATTCGGCAAACCGATCGCCGAGCAGCAAGGCATTGCCTTTAAGCTTGCCGATATGGCGACGGCGGCGGAAGCGGCGAAATGGCTCGTCTACCGCGCCGCTTGGCTGCGCGCCCAAGGCTTGCCGTGCGGAAAAGAGGCGGCGATGGCGAAGCTTTTCGCTTCACAAACGGCGATGGACAATGCCATCGAGGCGGTGCAAATTTTCGGCGGCAACGGCTACACGAAAGACTATCCCGTCGAGCGGCTGTTCCGCGATGCGAAAATTACACAAATTTACGAAGGAACGAGCGAGATCCAGCGCATCGTCATCAGCAAACACCTGACCAAGCCATAACGACCGCCGGGGGACGAGGATTTGGCATAGATTCAGAAACGGGGGAATGAAACGATGAACTTTCAATTGAGCGAAGAACATGAAATGCTGCGAAAAATGGTGCGCGAATTTGCCGAAAACGAAGTGGCGCCAACCGCCGCTGAGCGTGACGAAGAGGAGCGGTTTGACCGCGGCATTTTCAACAAAATGGCTGAACTCGGTTTAACAGGCATTCCGTGGCCGGAAGAATACGGCGGCATCGGTAGCGATTATTTGGCCTATGTCATCGCCGTTGAGGAGCTGTCGCGCGTCTGCGCCTCGACCGGGGTGACGCTTTCCGCCCATATTTCGCTCGCCAGCTGGCCGATTTACAAGTTCGGCACGGAAGAGCAAAAGCAGAAGTATTTGCGCGCTTTGGCGACCGGAGAAAAACTCGGGGCATACGGACTATCCGAGCCGGGGGCGGGGTCGGATGTCGCCTCGATGAAAACGCGCGCCATCAAAGACGGCGACCATTACGTGATAAACGGGTCGAAAGTGTGGATCACGAACGGGGGTGAGGCGGAAATTTACGTCGTCTTTGCTGTCACCGATCCGGAAAAACGGCATAAAGGGATCAGCGCTTTTATCGTTGAAAAAGGGACACCGGGCTTTTCGATCGGCAAAAAAGAAAAGAAACTCGGCATCCGTTCATCGCCGACGACGGAACTCATTTTTGAAGACTGCCGCATCCCGAAAGAAAACTTGCTTGGCCAAGAGGGAGAAGGGTTTAAAATCGCCATGATGACGTTAGACGGCGGCCGCAACGGCATCGCCGCCCAAGCGGTCGGCATCGCTCAAGGAGCGCTCGATGCCGCCATTGACTACGCGAAACAGCGCGTCCAGTTCGGCAAGCCGATCGCCGAGCAGCAAGGCGTCGCCTTTAAGCTCGCCGACATGGCCACCGCCATTGAAGCCGCACGGCTTTTGACATACCAAGCGGCATGGCTCGAGTCAAACGGTTTGCCGTACGGCAAAGCATCGGCGATGGCGAAACTGTTTGCCGGCGACACGGCGATGAAAGTGACGGTCGAAGCAGTGCAAATTTTCGGTGGCAACGGCTATACGAAAGACTATCCGGTTGAGCGGTTTATGCGTGACGCGAAAATTACGCAAATTTACGAAGGAACGCAAGAAATCCAGCGCCTTGTCATTTCGCGCATGTTGACGCGCGGTTAAACGCCGCGCGGCGGCCGACTTTAGGCGGGGCGCCGCCCCGCCGTCAACAAGAACGGGGCAAGAGGAGTCGCGCAGGTAACCGAACCAAGACGATCTGAGTAGGTAGGTCGACAGAGAACGGGGGAGAGGAGTCGCGAATGAAAAAACGGGAAGTGATCGCATCGGTCAAAGATGAAAAGCTTGTCAAAAAGCGGCGCAACGAAATGATCAAGGGCGCCATTTCTTTGATTAAACAAAAAGGGTTTCACCAAACGACAACGAGAGAGATTGCCAAGGCATCGGGGTTCAGCATCGGCACGCTCTATGAGTACATCCGCAAAAAAGAAGACGTCCTCTACTTGGTGTGCGACCGCATTTACGATGAGGTGCGGGAGCGGACGGAGCAAGATATCGGCGCCCATCATGGCACGATTGAAGGGCTGTGGCGGGCCATCGCTCATTATTTTCGGGTTGTCGATGAGCTTGACGATGAAGTGTTGGTCATGTATCAAGAAGTGAAAGCGCTAAGCAAAGAGTCGCTCCCGTATGTGCTTAATAAAGAGCTGGAGATGACGGCCATTTTCGAGCGGATTTTGCGCACATGTGTGGAAAGCGGGGCGTTGGCGCTTTCCGAGAGCGAGGTTCGCCTTTTTGCTCACAATATCATCGTGCTTGGGCAAATGTGGGCGTTCCGTCGCTGGGCGCTGCGAAAAATGTATACGCTCGATGAATATATTGAATGGCAGACGGAGTTTTTGCTGAAGGGGATTATGGAGAAACAGCGGGTATAACAAAGGGGGAGAGACGATGGCGCACATTTATCGTTTAAAACATTCCGTTCGTTTGGTGACAGCATCAAGTTTGTTTGACGGTCATGATGCTACCATCAATATTATGCGTCGACTTTTGCAGGCGAGCGGAGCTGAAGTCATTCATTTAGGCCACAATCGCTCCGTCGAGGAAATTGTTAACGCAGCCATTCAGGAAGATGTCCAAGGGATTGCTGTTTCCTCATACCAAGGTGGTCATATGGAATTTTTTAAGTATATGTATGATTTGCTGCAAGAAAAAGGTGCCCCTCATATTCGCATTTACGGTGGTGGAGGCGGCGTCATCATTCCACGTGAAATCAAAGAATTGCATGAGTACGGGATTGCTCATATTTTTTCGCCGGAAGATGGCAGGAACCTCGGTTTGCAAGGCATGGTTAACCTTATACTGGAAGGATGCGACTTTCCGACCGTGACAGCGCTGACTGATGAACTCGAGCGGCTCCCGTCCGGCGATGTGCAGGCGGTCGCCCGGCTGATTACGCTGTGCGAATATCGCGCTGAGGCGGATCACAGCGAAGCGGCTGCGGCGGCGGAAGCGGCCTTAGCGCAAGTCAAAACCATGGAAAAGCGCGTCCCTGTGCTCGGCATTACCGGCACGGGCGGGGCGGGGAAAAGCTCGCTCACCGATGAGCTCGTCCGCCGTTTTTTAAATGAAATCCCCGCTATCAAAATCGCGATCTTATCCGTCGATCCGACGAAGCAAAAAACGGGCGGGGCGCTGTTGGGCGACCGCATCCGGATGAATGCGATCAACTCGCCGCGCGTTTATATGCGCAGCCTAGCTACTCGTCGGTCTCGTTCTGAGCTGTCGCCGGCGATTCGCGATGCGATTTCCGTCGTCAAAGCGGCCGGATTTGATCTTGTCATCATTGAAACGAGCGGGATCGGCCAAGGCGACGCCGCCATTACCGACGTGTGCGACGTGTCGATGTACGTCATGACAAGCGAGTTCGGCGCCCCGACGCAGTTGGAGAAAATCGACATGATCGATTATGCGGATTTGATCGTCGTTAACAAGTTTGAGCGCAAAGGGTCGGAAGATGCAAAACGGCAAGTGCAAAAGCAATATCAGCGCAGCCATCAACTGTTTGACCGCGACGTTTCGGAAATGCCGGTGTACGGCACGATCGCCAGCCAGTTTAACGATCCGGGCACGAATACGCTCTTTGTCGCGCTCATTGACACGATTAACCGGAAAACAGAGACGAACTGGAAGACCAGCATGAAAACGGTCGCCAACGTCGAAAAGCATAATGTCATCATTCCGAACGAACGCCGCTACTATTTGCGTGAAATCGCGGAGACGGTCCGCTCGTACCACCGTCGCGCCGAGCAGCAAGTCGAAGTGGCAAGACGCCTGTTTCAAGTGGAAGGGGCCATCGAAGCGGCGAAAGAACGGGGCGAAGCGGAAGACGTCATCCGCCCGCTCGAGGCGCTGAAAGCCGATTATGAGGCCAAGTTGACGCCGGAATCGAAACACATTTTGGCGACGTGGGAAGAAACGAAAGCGAAATATGCGGCCAAACAATTTGTCACGAAAGTGCGCGACAAAGAAATTGTCACCGAACTGACGACGAAAACGTTGTCCGGCTTGGACATTCCGAAAGTCGTCTTGCCGAAATTCAAAGACTACGGGGAAATTTTGCGCTGGGTGTATAAAGAAAACGTCCCGGGTTCGTTTCCGTACACGGCCGGCGTCTTTCCGTTCAAGCGCCAAGGCGAAGATCCGAAACGGCAATTTGCCGGCGAAGGGACGCCGGAGCGCACGAACCGCCGCTTCCATTACTTGTGCAAAGAAGACAAGGCGAAGCGGCTCAGCACGGCGTTTGACTCGGTGACGCTCTACGGCGAAGACCCGGACTACCGGCCGGACATTTTCGGCAAAGTCGGGGAAAGCGGCGTCAGTGTCTGTACGCTTGATGATATGAAAAAACTGTACAAAGGGTTTGATTTGTGCGATCCGCTTACCTCGGTATCGATGACGATCAACGGCCCGGCTCCGATTTTGCTGGCGATGTTTATGAATACGGCGATCGACCAGCAAGTCGAGAAAAAAGAAGCCGAGCTCGGCCGCCCGCTTACGCCAGAGGAGTACGAACAAGTGAAGGAATGGACGCTGCAAACGGTGCGCGGCACGGTGCAAGCCGATATTTTGAAGGAAGATCAAGGGCAAAACACGTGCATTTTTTCCACCGACTTTGCCTTGAAGATGATGGGCGACATTCAAGAATATTTCATTCAGCACCGCGTCCGCAACTATTACTCGGTGTCGATTTCCGGCTACCATATCGCCGAGGCGGGGGCGAACCCGATCACGCAGCTGGCGTTTACGCTTGCCAACGGCTTTACGTACGTCGAGTATTACTTGAGCCGCGGCATGCACATTGACGATTTCGCGCCGAACTTGTCATTTTTCTTCAGCAACGGCCTTGATCCGGAATACTCGGTCATCGGCCGCGTGGCGCGCCGCATTTGGGCGGTTGCGATGCGCGACAAATACGGGGCGAATGAACGAAGCCAAAAATTGAAATACCATATCCAAACGTCCGGCCGTTCGCTGCACGCGCAGGAGATTGACTTCAACGACATTCGCACGACCTTGCAGGCGCTGTTGGCGATTTATGACAACTGCAACTCGCTGCATACGAACGCCTATGATGAAGCGATCACCACACCGACCGAAGAGTCGGTCCGTCGGGCGATGGCGATCCAACTCATTATCACGAAAGAATTCGGCTTAGCGAAAAACGAAAACCCGCTGCAAGGCTCATTCATTATTGAGGAGCTCACCGACTTGGTCGAAGAGGCGGTGTTGCAAGAGTTTGAACGGCTCAACGACCGCGGCGGCGTGCTCGGAGCGATGGAAATGCAGTATCAGCGC
Source organism: Geobacillus icigianus (assembly GCF_000750005.1). Classification (GTDB taxonomy): domain Bacteria; phylum Bacillota; class Bacilli; order Bacillales; family Anoxybacillaceae; genus Geobacillus; species Geobacillus icigianus. The sequence continues at coordinate 20,490 of NZ_JPYA01000154.1, forward strand.
GGCAAAATCCAAGACGAATCCCTTTACTATGAAACGAAGAAACATAGCGGCGAACTGCCGATCATCGGCGTCAACACGTTCTTGAACCCGAATCCGCCGTCGGAAGAGGAGCTGAACAACATCCAGCTCGCCCGGGCGACGTATGAAGAAAAAGAGACGCAAATCCGCAACTTGCGCGAATTCCAAGAGCGGAACAAAGACAAAGCCGGCCCAGCGCTCGAGCGCTTAAAACAAGTGGCCGTGAGCGGCGGCAACATTTTCGAGGAATTGATGGAAACGGTGAAAGTCGCCAGCCTTGGACAAATCACCCGCGCCTTGTACGAAGTCGGCGGACAATATCGACGGAATATGTAATTCCAGCGCGTTTCACCGTGTTCCGCTTTCGTTGGGCGCCCTCGATCACGACCCGTTGCACTTTAGGTCTTAGAACGATCGGCAGCAGCTGTTGGCGTACCGGCCGGGAGCGAAACGGGCAGAACGCGGATGGGGCCAAGACGAATGAGATTCGTAAGGAAAAAGCGAAGCGGTGTGACCAAACAGACGCGGACGCAACGAATATGTCAGAAGGAGGGCCGCCCTCGCCGCACGGTGGCCCTCTTTCGCTTTTTTCGGCAAATGGGTAGCATAAACCCCGACAATTTGTTTATAATGAATGGTATGTATTCCACACTTGCATTCATTGGTTTTATTATATAGAAGGGGAGTGCTGAATTTGAGCCTGCAGCAGCAATACTCGCCAGAGGAATTGCAGGAAATGTCGTTCGTCGAATTGGCGAACCTCATTTTGCTTGACAAGCGGGAGGCGCTGCCATTCGATCAGCTCGTCCGCGAGGTGGCGGCGTTGGTCGGCCGATCAGAGGAAGAGATGGCGGAGCGGCTTGCCCAATATTATACGGATTTAAATATCGACGGACGGTTTATTTGCGTCGGGGAGAACGCTTGGGGACTGCGCGCATGGTATCCGTTCGATCAGACGGAGGACGAGACAGTGACGATCGTCAAGCCGAAGAAGAAGAAAAAAGCGCTTGGTGATGAATACGATGACTACGATGGGTTGCTTGACGAAGAAGTTCTCGATTACGACGATTTGGATGAATACGAGGACGAAGAGCTGGAGCTCGATGAGGATGAGCTGCTCGAGGATGAAGAGTTTGACCTTGATGAAGATGTCGGGTTTGACGATGACATTCTCGGCGACGAAGAGTTTGAGCTCGACGATGAGCCGCTCGATGAAGAGCTCGATCTCGAAGAGACAGAAGAAGACGAATAATCGCTTGACTTTGCCGGACGAAGCCGGTACAATGTGTGTTGGGCTCTTGAAAACGCACGGATGGATCGCTCCCTTACGGATGTAAGCGGAGCGTTTTTTATTTGCAGCTTTCGCAAACACTGAAACTGTCATGGTAATTTCGGCAAGGGGGAAGACAAAATGACGAAGTACATTTTTGTGACCGGCGGCGTCGTTTCCTCGCTCGGAAAAGGGATCACGGCGGCATCGCTCGGGCGGCTGTTGAAAAACCGCGGCCTGAACGTGACGATCCAAAAGTTTGACCCGTACATCAACGTCGACCCAGGGACGATGAGCCCGTACCAGCACGGTGAGGTGTTCGTCACCGACGACGGTGCGGAGACAGACTTGGATTTAGGGCATTATGAACGGTTTATCGATATTAATTTGAACAAATATAGCAACGTCACGACCGGGAAAATTTATTCCGCCGTCATCCGCAAAGAGCGGCGCGGCGACTACCTAGGCGGCACGGTGCAAGTCATTCCGCACATTACCAACGAGATCAAAGAACGCGTTTTCCGTGCCGGACGAGAAACGAACGCGGATGTCGTCATTACGGAAATCGGCGGCACGGTCGGCGACATCGAATCGCTCCCGTTTTTAGAGGCGATTCGCCAGATCAAAAGCGACGTCGGCCGCGAAAACGTCATGTACATCCACTGCACGCTCGTGCCGTACATCAAGGCGGCCGGGGAAATGAAAACGAAGCCGACGCAGCATAGCGTCAAAGAATTGCGCAGCCTCGGCATCCAGCCGAACGTCATCGTCGTGCGCACGGAAATGCCGATGCCGCAAGAAATGAAAGACAAAATCGCCCTCTTTTGCGACATCGATCCAAAAGCGGTCATTGAAGCGCGCGATGCCGACACGCTGTATGCGGTGCCGCTCATGCTGCAGGAGCAAAAGCTCGACCAAATCGTGTGCGAACATTTGCGCCTCAACTGCCGTGAAGCGGACATGACCGAATGGAAAGCGCTCGTGGAGAAAGTGCGCAACTTATCGAAAACGACGAAAATCGCCCTCGTCGGCAAATACGTCGAGCTTCCGGACGCCTATATTTCGGTTGTTGAGGCGCTCCGTCATGCGGGGTATGCGTTTGACACCGACATCGATATTCAGTGGATCAATGCCGAGCATGTGACGCGGGACAATGTGGCCGATCTGTTGAAAGAAGCGGACGGCATTTTAGTTCCGGGTGGGTTTGGCGATCGCGGGGTTGAAGGGAAAATGGAGGCGATTCGCTACGCCCGCGAGCAGCGCGTGCCGTTTTTCGGCATTTGCTTAGGAATGCAGCTCGCGTCGATCGAATTTGCCCGGAATGTCGTCGGCCTCTCCGGCGCTCATTCCTCCGAATTTGATGCCAACACGCCGCATCCGATCATCGACTTGCTTCCGGAACAAAAAGATGTCGAGGACATGGGCGGCACGCTCCGGCTCGGCTTGTATCCATGCAAGCTGCAGGAAGGTACGCTTGCTTATGCGGCTTACGGCGACAAGGTCGTTTACGAGCGCCATCGCCATCGGTATGAGTTCAATAATCAATACCGTTCGATCATGGAAGAGCACGGGTTTGTTTTCTCCGGCACGAGCCCGGACGGCCGGTTGGTCGAGGTGATCGAGCTGAAAGACCATCCTTGGTTCGTCGCTGCGCAGTTTCACCCGGAGTTCACCTCGCGCCCGACGCGGCCGCAGCCGCTGTTCCGCGAGTTTGTCAGAGCGTCGCTGAAACAATGACGAAAACGGAGCTGTCCCAAAAAGCCACCGAACGGCCTTTTTGGGTTCAGCTCCCTTTCTTTTTTTAGCACGATGCCCGTTGACTGAGGAAGCTGGTGATTGCATCGTGGATACAGCTTTACCATGTCATTTCTCCAGTCGAAAAACTTTGTTGCACCGGTTCTGTTTTTCACTCATTCTCCCGTTGCTGAAGGGAATGAGCGGTTTTTCCCCAGCCTCTTAGAAGGCCGGTGAAAAACCGCTGTCACACCAATTGGGGGCATTCTCATTCCAAAAAGAAAGCTGATTCTGTGAGGTTTCTCTCATTGAGAAATGGGTGGAACTCAGCAGTATTTTTCCTTAAATCACCAACCTTTTAGAGGTCGGTGATTTAAGGGAGCCAGCCGCTTATCAAGCCCGTTTTTCAAATAGAAAAGCCTCGTCGCATCAGGATCACCTTTCAAACGATCCCCCATTGCTCAAAAGAAACAACCATTTTTCCCCATCCGCTTAGGTGCGGCTTTTCTTCCTTTTTCCTTCAGCCGACGGGAGAGCGCTCATTTTGGATGGCGAGCGTTATTCATATTCCGATAAAATTTCATCGAGCAACACGCGCAGCCCGTAGTAGACGAAGGAAGCGGTGATGATCGTCGGCATGCCGATGCGGCGGCCGTCTTCGGTCGGCACGAGCGGACGGGAAAGTTTGCTGTCGATAAAGACGGTAGCTATATCGGCCAGTCCGGGGTCATCCTTGACGAGCGCCGCGACGGCCACTGCATCGACGCCGTGTGCCTGCAGCTGTTCGACGAGGCGAATGGCCTCACAATCATTGGAAAAGCGAGCGAAGAGAAGCGCGCGATCCGTTTCCCGCCAATCACTGGTTGCCGTCGGTTCCATCCGTTTGGCTTTCGGCAACGGATCAGGGCCAAGAAGCGCGGTGGCGGCGACCGCATCGAGTTCACCGCTGCCATACAGCCAAATGCGTCCATCGCCGATAGCGGCCTGGGCGAGCAGACGCGCCCCGTCTTCGATGGCCGGTTCCTCGTCAGCCGCGATTTTTTGCAGCAGTCCGATCGTTTGGGTCGTCAAAATTTTCATTGTTCGGCCTCCTTTCGCCGTTATTATACAAAACATGCAAATGTCAAGAAAAGCAGGCAGGAAATACGTTCGGGAAATGCGAAAGATTAATAGAAAGAACAAAAGAATAGAGGTGCATAGCGGTGGAAAGCAAAATCTTAATTGTTGATGACCAATACGGCATCCGCATTTTGTTAAACGAAGTGTTTCAGCGGGAAGGATATGCGACCTATCAGGCCGCCAACGGCATGCAGGCGCTCGAAATCGCTCGCAAGCATCGCCCCGATTTAGTGCTTTTGGACATGAAAATTCCCGGCATGGATGGCATTGAGATTTTAAAGCGGCTCAAAGACATCGACCCTGATATGAAAGTGATCATCATGACCGCCTATGGCGAGCTGGATATGATTCAAGAAACGAAAGAGCTCGGAGCGCTGATGCATTTTGCCAAGCCGTTTGACATCGATGATTTGCGCGCGGCGGTCAAAAAATGCTTGGCGCTGTAAAGAGAGGCTTCGCGGGCTGCCAGCTGCCGGGCTCCGAATGGAAATGTTGCTGTTTTGCCGGCAAGTTGGTATGCTTATAACGTAGATGCCCTTTGCGCCTGCCGGTTCACGTTCCGCTTAGGTGGCAAGGGCGATGATCAGCGAAGGAGGATAGAACCATGCCGTTAGTATCAATGAAGGAGATGCTCAACGACGCGCTGCGCGGCAAATACGCGGTCGGCCAGTTCAACATTAACAACTTGGAATGGACGCAAGCCATTCTAGCGGCGGCCGAAGAAGAAAAATCGCCGGTCATTCTCGGCGTTTCCGAAGGAGCGGCCCGCTACATGAGCGGGTTTAAAACGGTTGTCAACATGGTGAAAGGCTTGATGGAAGACATGAACATCACAGTTCCGGTCGCCATTCACCTAGACCATGGCTCGAGTTTTGAAAAATGCAAAGCAGCCATCGACGCTGGATTCACCTCGGTCATGATTGACGCCTCTCATCATCCGTTTGAGGAAAACGTCCGCATCACCTCGCAAGTCGTCGAATATGCCCATGCGCGCGGCGTGTCGGTTGAAGCCGAGCTCGGCATCGTCGGCGGGCAGGAAGATGATGTCGTCGGCGAAGGGATTATTTACGCCGACCCGAAAGAATGTGAAGAGCTTGTCAAACGGACGGGCATCGACTGTCTCGCTCCGGCTCTCGGCTCGGTGCATGGCCCGTACAAAGGGGAACCGAAGCTCGGATTTGCCGAAATGGAACAAATCCGCGACCTGACCGGCGTCCCGCTCGTGCTCCACGGCGGCACCGGCATTCCGACCGAACAAATTCAGCGCGCCATTTCCCTTGGTACATCGAAAATCAACGTCAATACCGAAAACCAAATGGCGTTCACGAAAGTCGTCCGCGAGCTGCTCGCTAGCGACCCGAACGTTTACGACCCGCGCAAAATCATCGGTCCGGGCCGCGATGCCATCAAAGCGACGGTCATTGGCAAAATGCGCGAGTTCGGCTCGTCTGGCAAAGCGGCGCAATAACCTTGTCCGACCGGCGGGG
>NZ_JPYA01000155.1 GCF_000750005.1 Geobacillus icigianus
TCAAAACATCCCTTGTGACATTTTGACCCCTTACATCAATAATAACAGTTTGCCTAGTTTGTTCAGGTAAATCACTTATACGCTTATTTATTTGCTTTGAAACACTTCTTATTAAGTTACTTCTTCCAGAAAACGTAGTCACTTTATAATTCTTAACTTCTACACCATGACCGTTGATATAAAAATCTGGTCTCGAACTATTTTTAGTGCCATGACTTACTTCATTGCCATCTTTAAATGATACTTGTTCACGATAACCGGGATATTCTTTCCCTACATCGATTTCAGATTGTCTCCATGATGGTCTAGTTTTCTTCGTCCCCTTAGCAAGCTTCTCAGCTTCACTGATCCCCTTCTCAACCGCTTCCCCCTCAACATTCTTGATCCTGTTGAGGGTCGCATCTTTCGCCTCCCTCATCCACCCCCAAGGCGCCGAGCCCACCCCCGCATACGCCGGCTGCCATGAAACGGAGGCGACGCTTTTGACTAATTCGTCCCATTGTGTCTTGAACAGGCGGGCCGTTTCCGCAAACGGCGCTTTGATGACTTGATAGTAGATCGTGTGGAAGATCGTCTTCATGGTATCATCGCGCACGACATGTTTCACTTTCGCAAGGGCGGAGGCGGCATCGATCGCCTTCGCACCCTTGATCGCCGCTTTTCCCGCCATTCCGGCCCCTTTAGCGGGAGGAACCATCGACGCAAGCAACATTCCTCCTGCCAGCAGCCGACCCCTGATCGAAAGGCGCTCGCCGGTGATCGGGTCGTACTCGCCAAACACGCGCTGCACGTCATACCAGCCGAGGAGCTCCAAACCGTGTTGTCGGCGAGCGTCTCGTCCGCTTGGCGCATCGTCGAGATAGGACAGCCACTGAACCAACTCTGTTGTAAAACAGAAAAAACCTTGAAAAGCTCATAGCCACTCAATAGGATTAATTATAATTCTCAAGGCCCCATGGCATCCTAAGAAGTATTCTTTCTCAAAAACCTTAAACATCGTCGTAAGCATCACCTAAAGATATAAAATCTTCTTGTAGCCAATACCAATACCTACCCCTATTTTCTATCAATCGCTCTAATAAATCGGTAAAAGAAGTCGCTATAATAGAACACTCTCCTACCACTCCATGCCTATCATAAAAGCTATCATAGCACCTACCAAGCCTACTCGGATTTAAATCAATTGTAATGTACTCTCCATTTTGATCCGTTGCACAAATATACCAATCGGATGAAATATCTTCTTCACATAACTCTCCTACAATAATAGGGTTGGCTAACTGAAAATCCTGTGGAGGGACTATTAAAATAGGATAATCAGCCTTTTCAAATAAAAGAGCCCCACCACATAATTCATAAAACTTATGCACATCGTCAGGCAAAGTATGTCCTGTACTTAAATTCGGAATACCAGTTGGTGGATAAAC
>NZ_JPYA01000156.1 GCF_000750005.1 Geobacillus icigianus
GTCTACAAAAAGTCTAGTACATGTTTAAATAGTATAATTTTGAAACTTGTTGCAAAACGTAAGGCAGATATGAAAACCTCTATATTGGAAAATATATATTTAACACTAGACGTAATCTAGAGGGGGAGTACTACTATAAATTCCGGTTCTATCGGGGAACATGCATATATGAGCCATCTAATGTTAGTCTAGATTATAGACAAGAGAAATAGAGACGTATATAGTTAAAACTATCAGTCATAGAGAGTATCTATCATAACTAGAAATTTTGATAGAGAATTCAAATTACAAGCCGTAAAATTAGTCATCGAGGAAGGCAGAAACGTCGCCCAGACTGTGAGGTAAATGGATATTTAAACTAAAACAACAAATAAATAGGTGGCGGATTATAAAAAAGATGCGGAACGTAGCTTTGTTAGCAGTGGAAATCTTAAACCTGAAGATCAGGAAAAACGGGAGCTTCAAAAACGGATTCGTGACCTAGAGGAGGAAAACACTATCCTAAAAAGGCGATGCGCATCTTCGCCAAAAACCGGAAATCATTTATGGGTTTGTTCATACCCATCGAAATGCCCGGAAAGAGTCCAAAAGCAACCACGGGAAGCGTTGACGAAATAAATCCGTCAGATTCACCAGCAATTCAGAGAAACATACGGCAGTCCGTATCATAAAGGAAGAGAATCTTCGTTTGAAAGCGAAGAAAAAATACAAAGCCACCACGAATTTCAAACATTCATGGTCGGTGTTTCTGAACGTGTTAGATCAGCAGTTTCAAATCAACGAACCGAATCAGGTATGAGGTCGCCGACATCACCTACATTTAGACAAGAGAAGGATGGCTGTACTTAGTCACGATCATGGACTTGTTTTCATGCAAAATCGTCGGTTGGACCCTTTCACAGCGCATGATAAAAGAACTAGTGATTTAGGCACTAGAACGAGCCATTCGACAGAGAAAGCCGTCTCCTGGCTTGATTCACCATTCAGATCGGGACAGTGAATATGCCCCGAAGGAATATCAATTGACGTTGAGAGCCTACGAGATCCAGACGAGCATGAGCCGAAAAGGCAACTGTTATGACAATGCCTGTGCGGAATCGTTTCACAGTCTCGTCAAAAAGGAACTGATTTTTCATGAAACGTTTGCTACGAGAGAGGCAGCAAGATATCGGATTTTTGAATACATTGAATGCTTTTATAGCACGGAACGCATTCACTCCGCGAATGAATACCGAGCTTCGATGGAGGATGAGAAATGGCACCGGCAAAGCCAATATCCGAATAAGAGCCCCCTCTTCCTAACGACAACTAAGGGAAGCATTCCTTTTGAGAAGGGAAGGAGGGTTCTGTTGTTCTCCTTCTCAAAAGGCCACCAAACTAAGTGCAGTAGTAAGAGTTTGCAACATTCCTTAATTCATTGTGTCTATTTTCTTGACATAATACCAATCTTTCTTAAAGACACTCTTTTAATATATTGATCAGCTTTTATTTCCGGACACACCGTATATAACGGAAAGCTTAAAATCTCTGTTGAAATTTTTCTCTTTAAAAGTCTATTGACTTTTTAAGGAAACTAGTTTGAATTCTCTGGTGGTTTGTATATTCTGAGGATATTTGTGGTTTTTTCTGAGATTTCTAGATAATCGCTCTTTTATCGAGTAAGCCAATAGTTTTAGGTGCAACCGACGAGCAAGATTGAACAGTTTTCGCTAAAGAGGAGTGAACACTCTTCTGGAAAGTTTAGTGTAACCCCTATCACTTGACATGGAGACTCTGCGTACAAGATATTTCCTAAAAATCGGGCAACCACAAGAATCAGCCGCATGAAACGAGGCTATCATGTACGCTACTCCATGTAAAGTGCACGTTTCTAACTGGTAGAAAAACCTTCAATTTAATCAATCGAATTCTGTTCAGTTTTATTTAGCGGTTATATTAGGTAAGGGTTTTTGTAGGCCTATATCCAATCTTTATATATTTTTATGCATAAATTTAATTTTTTGAACTAATTTTGTAACATCATGAGTTTTCTTATCTTTAATATTGTTGGGAATGGTAGTAATGTTGGTTACAAAAAGGGTTTACTATTTCACATTTAT
>NZ_JPYA01000157.1 GCF_000750005.1 Geobacillus icigianus
TGGTGATGAAATTAGAATTGGCGTGCACCGCCCAATTGTTGTTGCGCCATCGCGACGAGACGTTTCGTAATCTCGCCACCGACCGAACCGTTCGCGCGCGATGTCGTGTCAGCGCCTAAGTTGACGCCAAATTCTTGGGCGATTTCATATTTCATTTGCTCAAGCGCTTGCTGCGCGCCTGGAACAAGCAATTGATTCGTGTTGTTGCGTGCCATCTGTTTTCACCTCCTTGCACCTATAGAGTGTGTGAAAACAGATGGATGTATGCAACGTTGGTTTTGGTAAATTTTGAGATTCAAAAGAGGTCGGCAAACTCGTCAACTTGCCCGTCCTGTTCGTCGAGGACGATCGTTTCCGTGTCGTTGACCGCTTTTTCGAGCAGCGGCGCAAGATCGAGCTGGCTCTCGTAATGAAGCACTTTCTTTTTCTTCGGCTTTGTTTTTGGCGCCCGTGGCGTAAAAATGGTACAGCAGTCCTCATAAGGAAGAATCGAGATGTCATGTGTGCCGATTTGCTTAGCCATTTCAATGATTTCCATTTTATCCATTGAAACGAGCGGCCGCAGCACCGGCGTATTCGTGACGTCGTTAATGACATACATGCTTTCCAGCGTCTGGCTGGCGACTTGGCCAAGGCTTTCGCCCGTGACGATCGCCAACGCCCGATGGCGGCGGCGGAGCGCGTCTGTAATCTTCAGCATCGCCCTTCGGGTGGAGATCAGTGAATATTCATTTGGCATTCCTTGATAGATGGCTTGTTGCACTTCGGTGAACGGAACGATGTGAAGTTTGATTCTTCCGCCGTAAACGGTCAGCTGCTTCACTAAGTCGATGACTTTTTGCTTGGCCCGCTCGCTTGTAAACGGGGGGCTGAAAAAGTGAACAGCTTCGATCTCCAGCCCCCGCTTCATCGCCAAATAGCCAGCGACCGGGCTGTCAATACCGCCCGAGAGCATGAGCATCGCCTTGCCGCTCGTTCCGACTGGCAGGCCGCCAGCCCCGAAAATGTCATGACAGGTCACATACGTGCCGTCCTGGCGCACTTCGATGCGCACATCGATATCCGGTTCGCGCACGTTGACCGTCAGCCCGTCCGTCTGCCGCAAAATATGGGCGCCCACCTCATGGTTGAGCTCTTCGCTCCGATAGGGAAACTGTTTGTTGACGCGGCGGGCGCTTACTTTAAACGTTTTCCCTCGATACGGAAGCTGCCGGATGGCGGCGAGCGCCGTTTCTTTCACGGCTTCAAGCTCGTTTTCGCACTTCATGGCTAAGCTGAATGAATGGATGCCAAACACCGTTTTCAGCTTGGCGATGATCGGTTCGTGCGGCTCACCGTTTAATAAGATGTACATTCGATCGTGCATGTATTCAATGTCGATGCGCGGAAACGCCCGCAGCTTGCGGGCGATATTTTGTCTAAGCCGCCGCACGAAAAGGTTGCGGTTTTTTCCTTTTGTCGTCATTTCCCCATAACGGATTAAAATGCGGTCATACTTCATCTCCATGTGATCCCGTTACCTCGCTTAACGTTTTGATCGCCTGTTGAATCGCCGCGACAGCCGGTTTGATCTCTTCACGTCTGTTGTCAAAAGACAAACTGATGCGGATGCCGCGCTCCGCCCGGCCTTCGCCAACGCCCATCGCCAGCAGCGTTTTGCTCGGCGCCCGTCTTTTCGAGGAGCAGGCGGATGTTGTGGAAACGTAAATCTCGCTTTTTTCGAGCTCATGAACGAACACTTCCGGCTTGATGCCGCTTGGCAGCGAAAAGTTGATAATATGGGGCGCCGAACCGCGCTCCGCCGTGTTGATCGAAAGGCTTGGAATCGCGGCGAGCGCCTGCAGCCATTCGGCTTTTAACTCCCGCAGCCGGCCGATGTCTCGTTCATACCGTTCCAAGGCCAGACGGAGCGCCTTCGCCATCGCCACGATGGCGGCGACGTTTTCCGTCCCGGACCGAAGCTGCCGCTCTTGCCCGCCGCCGGCGATCAGCGGCGTCAGGCGGACGCCGTCGCGGACGTAAAGAAGGCCGGCGCCGCGCAACCCATGAAACTTATGGGCTGAGACTGTAAACAAATCGATGCCGCACCGTTTCACATCAAGAGGAACTTTGCCGATGCCTTGCACCCGATCGACATGAAACAGCGTTTTCGGGTGGCGAGCGAGCACGGCTCCAATTTCCTCAATCGGCTGCACCGCGCCGACTTCGTTGTTGACGTGCATGACCGACACGAGGATCGTGTCATCGCGCAGGGCGCGCGCGACCTGTTCGGCTGACACTCGTCCATCAGGTCCGACCGGCAAGTAGGTCACTTCAAACCCGAGCTCCTCAAGCTGCCGGCACGGCTCGGCAACGGACGGATGCTCGATTTCGGTCGTAATGATATGCCGGCCACGCCGCCGGTATTGCCACGCCACCCCTTTAATGGCGAAGTTGTTCGCCTCCGTTCCGCCGGACGTAAACACGATTTCGCTCGGTTTGACATCAAGCATGGCGGCGATCTGTTCACGCGCCTGCCTAAGCAGCCGTTCTGCCTTCATGCCCAGCCCGTGAAGCGAAGACGGATTGGCGAAATAGTGAGAGGCGACCGTAGCGAACGCATCGACCACTTCCGGAAACGGCTTGGTCGTCGCGCTGTTATCCAGATAAATCATCATGTCCATCCTCCGCTCGTCATCGATCCATCTATCATCATATAAAAGCAGGGCGAAAACGGCAACGAAAAACATCCATACGCCGCCGGGGCGAGCGTTTTCCTGTCAAGCTCAAAATCGGACGGGCGCAAGCGGAACACATGGTCGCCGCCCGGATGCGCCAGCGCCCCGGGGGACCTCAAAAGCAGGCAGGCGCAAGCGGAACATATGGTCGGAACGAACATTCCGGCAAGCTCGAGATGAGAAGACGACGTTCCACGATCGCGTCATTTTGTCGTTCGCGCAGCCAAAGATCGGTTCGGGATGATGGCACGTTTCCCCCGCCGCTGACCGCTCCTGCCCTTCGTGCGGCGCCCTCTGTGGCCGAATCAACCGTTTCCCCCGCCGTTTGCCCCCGTTCGGAATCAAGCCCTTTGCCACAGCCTTCCAGAAGGCGGAAATGCCCATTTACATTATTCGCCAAAAACCCGATAAATATCGGTCGAAACCGACATTTATCGGGTTTTTCTTTACGATTCGCGGCCGCTGTCCTCCTGCCAGAGGCGCTGCACCCGGTCAAACGCCCCCGGTTCGACGTCCTCCACAGCCGCCACCGCTTGGCGCAGCGCTTCTTCGTACTCGTAATGCCGGAACAGCGATTCCGCTTCCTCCAATTTTTTTCGCACGGACGGATAGCGGCGGCGGTAACGATTGCCGTATTGAATCGTCCGCTCGGCGAGCGTCGCCTGCTCAATCATCCCGATCGTCCGTTCATACAGCTGCCCGACCGCCGTCTTCGCCTCTTCGATCGCCCGATCGACAGCCGCCATATCCAACGGCTTTTCATCGAGGCGGGCGGCGACGGTCTGCAAGCGCCGTTTGGCTTCGGCCAATTCCAGCGAGTACGGCTCAGGCAACCCGGGGAGCCGACTTTTTTGTACGAGACGGAGCGCCTCCGCCAGTTTTTTTCTCATGTCGTCAAGCTTTTCGCGCGCGACCAATTCATCTTTGCGCAGCGTTTGCAGCATCGTCCGGAACTGCTCGTGCTCTTCTTTCATCATGCTCATTTGCCCGACAAGCTGATCGAGCTCTTCTTTCAGGAGCGAATACGCCGTTTTCGCCTCGGCGGCCCGCCCTTCAAGAAGAAGGAATCGCTTTTGTAGCTGATGCAATTGTTTTTCGACGCTCCGGTATTTGTCAAGATCGCTTGGCGACAAGTGATAGCTTTGCTGGACGAACAGCGCTTCGGCCTCGGTTTCTTTCGCTTCGGCGACCAGCTCGGCAATCATGCCGCCGATGCGCGGCATCTCGGTTTGGACGTATTGATGAGCGAGCACTTCGTTTTCTAACGAGTCGTACAGCGCCTCAAGCTCCTCCTTCAGTTCGCTGACCGCTTCCTTCGCTTCCTCGACGCGCAATTCGCCGATCATCGCTAGGCATTGATCGATTTTCTCCCTCTTTTCTTGCAGCGTGCGCTCCATCTGCAAATGGTCAAGAATGTACCCGCTTTGCTCCATCTCGCGATAGCCGTCAGCGAGCTCGGCCAGCTGAGCTGGAAGGGATGTTTGACATTCGCCAAGCAGCGCCGGGACGTCTTCCATCATGACGGAAAGGCGGCTGAGCTCTTCCTTCAAGGCAAGAACGACATCGCGCGCCGCCAAATAGTTGCCGGCTTCGGTCAACTCGGCAAACCGCTGAAATTGCCGCTCCGCCTCCGTCAAACGGGCGTCAAGCGGATCGGCCGCCGCCCCAAACGTATAACGATAGGCGAGCAAGTTTTTTTTCGCCTCGCGATGGAGCGCGCGCAGCTCTTCGATTTCCACGCGGCTTTGCTCTTCGCTGCCAATCAGTTCGTTGACTTCATGGATGATCCCGTGCACCTCCCTCTCGAGGCGGCGCAAATCGTCCTCAATCTGTTCGAGCAGCCGGGCGGCCCGCCGGTAGCGGTATCGATCCAACAACTGCTCCGCATCAAACAGCTTTTCCTCCACATCGGGCAGCTTGACCGCCACGATGTCGTCCCATTGCTGGCGCCACCGTTCAAACAGCTGCTCCGTCTCCCCGGTCATGTTCAGCTGTTTGACTTTCGCCAGCTCGTCCGGCACCGGCCGGTTCATCAAGCTGATTTTCCATTCCTCCAGACGGTCGATTTCCCGGTACATTCGCTTCCGCTGCCACTGGTTATATATGATCGCCCCCACGCTGAGGAGCAGAACAATCCAGGCTATTTCCATCCGTTGATGCCCCCTTGCATTCAACCTACTCACATCAGACAAACGAGCCGAAAACAGGAAGACTATATCTTTTTCAATGTTTTTATGATACCATGTTAACGACATTTTTTGACCAAAATTTTAATTTTTTTTACAGGAAGCTTCAATTTTTTCGCGATGATGCGTGAAGAAGGAAAGGGGGAACCCGCCATGCGCGACGGACATATTCATACGCCGTTTTGCCCGCACGGAAGCAGCGACCCGCTGGAGCGGTACGTGGAGCGGGCGATTGCGCTCGGCTATACCGACATCTCATTTACGGAGCATGCCCCGCTGCCGGAGCGGTTTATCGATCCGACGCCGGAGCGGGACAGCGCGATGAACAGCCGGGAGCTTGAGCGCTATTTGGCCGCAGTCTCTGACATCAAGGCGCGCTATCGAAACGACATTACGATTCGCGTGGGGCTCGAGGTCGACTTCATCCCCGGTTTCGAAGAGGAGACCGCTCGAATGCTGGATGAAGTCGGTCCTCTGCTCGATGACAGCATTTTATCGGTCCATTTTTTGCCTTGCCGCGGACAGTATGTATGCATCGATTACAGCGCGGACATGTTCGCCCACATCATCCGCCTGTTCGGTTCGGTAGAGCGCGTCCATCGCGCGTACTATGAAACCGTGCGCCAATCGATCCGCGCCGAGCTCGGCCGCTATAAGCCGAAACGAATCGGGCACATGACGCTCGTCCGCAAATTCCAACGCCGCTTTCCATGCCCCGAGCCGATGACGGAATGGATGGTGGCGATTCTCGATGACATCGAGCGGTTCGGCGGCGAACTCGATGGCAACGGAGCCGGCTTGGCCAAACCGCTTTGTTTAGAACCGTATCCGCCCACCCAAATCATAGCCGAAGCGCAGCGGCGAGGCATCCCGATCGTCTACGGTTCGGACGCCCATTGCGCCGCCGACCTTCACCAAGGGCGAGACGCCATGGACCGCGGAGCGCTTTTCGTTGACAACGGCGGCGCCCCGTCATACAATGAGCCAAAATGAAAAAGGAGGCAGCCTTATGTTTCATCGCATGGCCTACAACGGCACCCGTGAAGAAAACTATACGCTTGTGATCGAACAGTTGAAGGCGCTCATCGCCGGGGAGCCGAATCTCATCGCCAACTTGGCGAACGCCGCCGCCTTGCTCAACCAGTTTCTTGAGCAGATCAACTGGGTCGGGTTTTATTTGGCAGACGGCGACGAGCTGGTGCTCGGACCGTTCCAAGGGCTTCCGGCGTGCGTGCGCATCCCGTTCGGCAAAGGGGTATGCGGCACGGCCGCGGCTGAGCGGCGGACGGTCGTCGTCCCTGACGTGCACCAATTCCCCGGCCATATCGCCTGCGACGCGGCGTCCCAGTCGGAAATCGTCGTGCCGCTCATCAAGGACGGCCGCGTCATCGGCGTCTTAGACATTGACAGCCCGATCAAAAACCGCTTTGATGACGTCGATCGCCGCTATTTGGAGCAGTTTGCCGCGGCGCTCGTCTCCGCTTGACGCCAAGCGGACGAACGCGAGCGGCGGACACAAAGAAGGAATCCGCTCGGATTCCTTTTTTTACGCCTTATACAAGCGACGGCCGTCATAAACGAAAATGCAGTTTTTTCCCATCTCTTTCGCCCGGTAGAGAGCCTTGTCCGCCTGTTTGAACAGCTGTTTCGCATTGTCGCCAAAGCGCCGCCCCCACCAAGAAACGCCGCATGACACCGTCACCGCGGGAGCCGTATGTTGCCTTACTTTTTCCGTGATGCGGCGAGCCGCAGCCACGGCATCGACGAGATGGACATTCGGCAAATACACCGCCAACTCCTCGCCGCCCCAGCGCGCAGCCACATCGTTTTCACGAACGCTAGCCCGAACCGTCTCAGCCACGCGGATCAACACCTCATCACCGATTTGATGGCCGTACAAGTCATTGATTTGCTTAAAATTGTCGATATCAATCAGCAAAAAAGCCCCCGAACCGTCCGTTTCCATCGACTTTTGGATCGTCTCGTCCAAATAACGGCGTGTATACAGCTTCGTCAAATAATCGGTGACGACGAGCTTTTCCAGTTCCTCGCGCAAAATGGCGTTCATAAACGCCAATGTCGAATGCTGCACGAGCGACTCGAGCAGCTTGAACATCTCAAACGTAAATCGGTACGGCTCGCGGGCCAACGCGATGCAAACGCCTTTCGTTTCCTTGTTTTGCTGCATGGGCGCGGCCATGATCGAGCGGAACGGCGTAAGGGAAGACGCCCATGCATCACCGGCAAACAAAATATCTTGTCCATCCCGGCGCCGCTCTTCCACCCATTTGACGTACATCGCCGACCGCTCTTCATAAAAAAACGGCGTGCTTCCCGGCAACAGCTCCCGCCGGCCGTCCGCGAACAAGAAAAAACCGACTTCATCGGCGCCAAACGACTGGCGAATTTGCGACACCATGTACTCAATGCCTTCGTGCAGGCGCATGCGGGCGTTCAGCTGGCGCATCGTGTCGTTAATGAGCTGCAAGTCGGCCACGAGCCGACGCGACTGCTCGTACAATTTGGCGTTCTCGAGCGCGCTGCCCGCCGTTCCGGCAAGCAAGGAAATAAAACGAACCTCCCGCTGCGGAAACGGGGCCGCATACGGCGCGATAATTTGAATGACCCCATACACGGCCTGAACTCCTTTGATCGGCGCATACAATACGGAACGGCGCGGCGTTTCCAGCTCGTCGCACTGCACTTGGCCGGTCAAAAACGCCCGCAACGCCGCGGTTTGTCCTTCGCCTTCATCCAAAGCGAGCACTTTGATCGGCAAATGATCGCGCAGGTGGTTGTCGTGCGACAAGAGAAGATAGTATGTAAACGATGGGTAGACGTTTTGCAGCGTGCGGATAATTTCCTCGAGCACATCATCAATGCGCATGGAGGAATGGATTTTCGCCGCAAACCGATGCAGCTGCCCGTACCGCTTTTCTTCGCCCTCCCCTTGAAGCATGGCGGCGAGTTTGCCGAACAAATCAGCAAAATCGGCCCGCACCGCCTGGAGCAACGGTCGGTCGATGGCGCGTTCTTTGCGGTATGTCAGCTCGAGCAACGCCGGCGTTCCGTCCGGAAGCGAAAAAAAGAGCCTAGCTTTCTCATGCGAGCCGCCATCGAGCAAAGCGATTTCCTGCCCTCCGTCAGCTGCCACCGCCCCCGCTCCCATCGCCCCGCCGGCGGACGCTTCCGGATAAAACGCCGCCCGCTCCGGATCGAACAAATAAAAAACGGCTTGCTCGAGCCCCATCTCCTCTTTCAACAGCGCGAGCAGCTCGTCGGCCGCCGCCAGAAACGGTTCGTCGTCAGGAAACGCCAAAAACCAGTGGAAAAATTTTTGTTTAAATGATTCATATCGCTTCATCTCTTCCATGCACATCATCTTTTCCACCTAAATTGGCATTGTCAATAGATATAAGCGAATTTTTTCTAAAAATTGCATCTTTTATTATATCATAGAAACCGGAAAAAGGGAAAACAAAATGTTGACTTTGTTTGCAAAAAATCATATAATAGCCTTTGTGTAAAATATAGCAGCCTTTGTGCTCACCTTTATGGCCCATTTTGTTCCTCGGCTTCCCGTCGAGGTGCATCGCGTAACTCTTAGCTGCGAGAGCGAGGATGCATGAAAACAAAATGGCCATAATTGTTGGCGCACATCTGCTTTTATTTTACGGGAATAAAAGCATAAGGAGGAGCAGTGCATGGCTCGTTATACCGGACCAACATGGAAAGTTTCCCGCCGCCTTGGCATCTCGTTGAGCGGCACGGGGAAAGAATTGCAAAAACGCCCGTATCCGCCGGGTCAACACGGCCCTGGCCAACGGCGGAAATTGTCGGAATATGGCTTGCAGCTGCAAGAAAAGCAAAAGCTGCGCCATATGTACGGCGTGAACGAGCGCCAGTTCCGCAAAACGTTCGATGAAGCAGGCAAAATGCCGGGCAAACACGGCGAAAACTTCATGATTTTGCTCGAGTCGCGTTTGGACAACCTCGTCTATCGCTTAGGGTTGGCCCGCACGCGCCGCCAAGCTCGCCAGCTCGTGACGCATGGCCACATCTTGGTTGACGGCAGCCGCGTCAACATCCCGTCGTACCGCGTCAAACCGGGGCAAACGATCGCCGTCCGCGAAAAATCGCGCAACTTGCAAGTGATTAAAGAAGCGATCGAAGCGAGCAATTACATTCCGGATTACTTGACGTTCAATCCGGAAAAAATGGAAGGCACGTATACCCGCCTGCCGGAGCGCTCCGAACTGCCGGCGGAAATCAACGAAGCGCTCATCGTTGAGTTCTACTCGCGTTAAGGCGCAAAAAAGATCCGAAATGCATCAGCATTTCGGATCTTTTTGTTTACGCGTAGCGAATCAAATAATACTTTTTCTTTCCGCGGCGGATGACGGTAAAGCGCCCTTCCAAGCGATGCGCGGCGGTCAGGACGGCGCCCACGTCTTGGATGCGCTCCCCGTTCACATAAATGGCGCCGTTTTGGACGTCTTCGCGCGCTTGCCGTTTCGACGGCGAAATACCGGCGGCGACAAGCAGCTCGACGAGCGGAACGTCGCCTCCTTCATGAACGAATGACGGCACATCTTTGAAGCCTTGTTCAATTTCCGCCGCCGTTAACTTCGCAATATCGCCGCTAAAGAGCGCCTCGGAAATGCGGACGGCTTGCTTGAGCGCCTCTTCGCCGTGCACGAGTTTTGTCACTTCCTCAGCGAGCGCTTTTTGTGCCGCCCGCTTCTCTGGCGCCTCACGCAGCTCGTGCTCAAGCGCCTCGATTTCCTCTTTTGACAGGAACGTAAAGTACTTCAAGTAACGGATCACATCACGGTCGTCAGTGTTGATCCAAAACTGGTAAAACTCGTACGGCGACGTTTTCTCGGGATCGAGCCAGATCGTGCCGCTTTCCGTTTTGCCAAATTTCGTCCCGTCCGCCTTTGTCACAAGCGGAATCGTCAAGCCGAACGCCTTCGCTTCGCTGTTCGTTTTGCGAATGAGTTCCAGCCCGGCCGTAATGTTGCCCCACTGGTCGCTCCCGCCGATTTGCAGGCGGCAGCCTTCCCTCTCGTACAACTTCAGAAAGTCATACGCCTGCAGCATCATGTAGCTGAACTCGGTGAACGAAATGCCGGTTTCAATGCGCGACTGCACCGACTCTTTCGCCAGCATGTAGTTGATGCTGAAATGCTTGCCGACATCGCGCAAAAACGAGATCACATCCAGCGGCCCGATCCAGTCGTAATTGTTTTTCATTTTCGCCGGGTTGTTTACAGCCGTAAAGTCCAACAACCGTTCCAACTGCCCTTTAATGCGGGCGCTCCACGCTTCGACCGTCTCTTTGGCATTGAGCGTGCGCTCGCTTTTTTTCCCGCTCGGATCGCCGATCAATCCAGTGGCCCCGCCGACTAGCGCAATCGGTTGATGGCCCGCCTGTTGGAAACGGCGCAGCGTCAAAATGGCGGCCAAGTTGCCGATGTGCAAGCTGTCGGCCGTCGGGTCAAACCCGCAATAAAGCGTCACTTTTTCCTCGTTCAGCAGCGCTCGGAGCCCGTCTTCATCCGTCGTTTGGTTGACGAGCCCGCGCCATTGCAATTCTGCAAGCAAATCCATGTCCTTCACCTCTCTATGGAATGTTCTACATAAAGAAAACACCCGCCCTGTATGAAGGGGCGAGTGTTCATCGCGGTACCACCCTACTTAGAAAGCCATAGGCTTTCTCGCTCATTTCGGTAACGGCGCATGCCGGCCAATGGCTACTAGGCCGCCAGCGGCGTGGTCCTCCGCGCCAGCTCCGTCGCAAAACGGAGCCGATGCCTCGTTTGACCCGACCGCAAAAAACGAAACCGTTCGCCATCGCTGCTCAGGGAGGTAATTCACGCCTGCCTTTGGGCTGGCTCGCACCGCCCGCCAGCTCTCTGCACCAGGGAGACAGCCGCTACTTGTTCCCGTCATGGCTTTGTCATGATGAAGCTATACTTTCTTTTACCATATGCGGCGCTCCATGTCAACCGGGTGCACGCAACGCCCCGACCAAAATTTGCGTCCTTTTTCGTCTTCAGCAGCGAAAAAACGGCAAAATTCCACAACAGCCGCCATCGGTATGGTATACTTATAGAAACACCGATTGGCCAAGATAGGGGGGCCGTCATGAAACACCAGCCGTTTCCACTTTCTTTGGAAAAAACGTGGCATTATTTTTCACGTACTTACCGCCTCGTTTGGAACACCGTCTTCGCGTTGCTCGTCGCCCTGCTTTGTCTCGCCTGCTTTGCTGTCGGCGCGGGCGCGGGCTATTTCGCGTTTTTGGTCAAAGATATGGACGCCCCTTCACGCGAGAGCATGTACAGCGCGATTTCCAGTTACGAGGAAACGAGCCATATGTATTTTGCCAATGGGGTCTATTTAGGGCGCTTCCGGTCCGACCTCGACCGCGAGGCGGTGCCGCTGTCTAATGTCTCCCCGTATGTTGTGCAAGCCATCATCGCTACCGAAGATGAACATTTTTACGAGCATCACGGGGTCGTTCCGAAAGCGGTCATCCGCGCCATGTTCCAGGAGCTGACCAACTCGCCGATCAAAAGCGGCGGCAGCACGCTTACGCAGCAGCTCGTCAAAAACCAGCTCCTCACCAACGAAGTATCGTTTGAGCGCAAAGCGAAAGAAATGCTCTTGGCGCTGCGATTGGAAACGTTTTTTTCCAAACAACAAATTTTAGAGGCGTATTTGAACGTCGTGCCGTTCGGCCGCAGTTCCTCGGGACGGAACATCGCCGGCATTCAAGCCGCCGCACAAGGAGTGTTTGGCGTTAACGCCAAAGACCTCAACCTCGCCCAAGCCGCCTTTTTGGCCGGCTTGCCGCAAAATCCGTTCGTCTATACGCCGTTTGCGCCAGACGGCAGCGTCAAACCGGACATTTCGGCCGGACTGCGGCGGATGAAAACCGTGCTCTACCGGATGAAACGCGCCGGCTACATTTCCGAGAAGCAGTACAACGAGGCGCTGGCATACGACGTCGCCAAGCATTTCGCCGCTCCGAAGCCCTCGCCGTTCGAGCAGTATCCGTTTTTGACCATGGAAATTGAGCGGCGAGCCAAAGACATTTTAGCGGAGGTGCTCGCTAAGCGCGACGGCCACCAACCGGCCAAACTGAAGCGCAACCCTTCTCTGTTCCAGCGCTACGTCGGTGAAGCCGAGAAAGCGTTGCGCCAAGGCGGATACCGAATTTACACGACGATCGACAAGGACCTGTATGAGCAAATGCAGCGCATCGCCGCCCGCTATCCATACTATGGCAACGACAACGTCTATTACGCGAAAGACAAACAAACAGGCAAAACGATCGCCCATCGCCAGCCTGTGGAAGTCGGGGCGATGCTCATCGAAAACAAAACCGGCAAAATCCTCAGCTTTGTCGGCGGGCGCGACTATAAGCGCGAACAGCTGAACCATGCCACCCAAGCGCACCGATCCAACGGCTCAACGATGAAGCCGCTCTTGGTGTACGCACCGGCGATGGAAATGGGCATCGTCCAGCCCGCTACCATCATCCCTGACCTTCCGCTGTCCATCGGCTCGTACAAGCCAAAAAACGCGGATGGGAAAACGCACGGGCTCGTCACGGCGCGCTATGCCTTGCAGCAATCGTTCAACATCCCAGCCGTTCGCGCCTACATGCGAATTCAGCATCGCCACCCGGTCGACTATTTGCACAAAATGGGGATCACCAGCGTTACCAAGCAAGAGGAAAGCCATCCGGCCTTAGCGATCGGCGGAACAAACGTCGGCATCACCGTCGAAGAAAACGTCAACGCCTACGCAACGTTCGCCAACTACGGCACGTTTGTCGATGCCTATATGATTGAAAAAATCGTTGACAAGAACGGAACCGTCGTCTATCAACATCAAAGCAAGCCCGTTTCCGTCTTTTCCCCGCAAACATCGTACTTGATGATCGACATGATGCGCGATGTGCTCCATGGCGGAACGGCGTCTTCACTGCCTAGCTATTTAGCGTTTTCCGCCGACTGGGCCGGCAAGACCGGCACGTCGCAAGCCAACCGCGATTCGTGGTTTGTCGCCGTCAACCCGAACGTTACGTTTGGCGTTTGGATCGGCTACGACCGGCCAGCGCCGCTGGAAACGTATTATAAAGGGCTTTCCTATGGGAAACGTACCCAACTGTTGTGGGCGCAGTTCATGAACGCCGCCTATCGGGTTCATCCGAAGCTCATCGCTCCGCGGGAGCGGTTTGCCATGCCTGGAGGCATCGTCCGGCGCGCCTACTGCGCCGCCACCGGCCTCAGCCCGTCGGAGGCGTGCCAAAAAGCCGGGCTTGTCCGCTACGATTTGTACAATACGCGCTTTGCGCCCAAAGAAGGGAGCGGCGCCGATTTGACGGAAAGCCGGCTCGTGGTCATTGACGGACGCCGCTACTTAGCGTTGGCGACGACGCCAGAGGAGTTTGTCACCCGCGGAGTCATCGCCCAGCCTGAGCTGCTCGCCGCTTGGGAAATGGCGAAAGACGACTGGGACAGAATGGATTTCACCGCTGCGGTGCTCAAAGAAAACGGCCATCCGCCCGCCCCTCCGTCCGCGCGTCTTGATGGCCACACCCTTGTCTGGACGCCCCACCGCGAACGCGATGTCATCGGGTATCGCGTCTACCGAGTGGGCGATGGCAGAGCGCGGCGCGTAGTGGCGGTGGTGAAAGCCGGGGAGCCGACGGCGTTTTCCGCGCTCGAACCCGGAGCATCGTACGATGTCACGGCAGTGGACATCGCCGGCCAAGAATCGGCGCCATCCAATCTCGTTTCGCAGACGGCGGCCGAACGACCCACACCGCCGGCCGCCGAGGACGGGGCGAAGAACGACACTCCTCCCCATTCGGAAGCAGCCGAGGAAGAGACGGATGCCGACTGATCCCTTCGTTGTAAAGCTGTATCCACGATTACATCACCAGCCTAAGAGGAGCACAACAGCCAACAGAAGCAGCCGATTCGTATCTAGTAAATAAAGAGGGTGTCCCGCCCCCGTTGGGACACCCTCCCTCATTTTTTGTTCGACCCTACTCGCCCCGTTTGTTTCACCCGGCGTGGCCCCCAAATGCAACGGTGCGCTTCGGCCCACCCTTATTCTATCCTTTTCTTGAGCCCGCTCTAGGAGGCAGGTGATTTACTCGCACAACCGCTTTTCCGAGTAGAAAAGCTTGTTCCATTAGCCTCTATGTTCACACGTTCCATCGTTGATCAAGGCAAACAATGATTTTTCACCAAGCCCTCTAGAAGGCGGGTGATTGAAGGGAGCCGGCCGCACACCAATCTTGTTTCCCAAATAGAAACACCCTGTCACATCAGATCGCCTTTCACACGCTCCCCCATTGCCGAAAAGAAACAACCGCTTTTCACCAGCCGTCTAGCAAATGTTCAGTCTTCCATCGTCGACAAGTCGCCGGTCGGCAAGTTGAGCTCCCACGCTTTTAAGACGCGGCGCATAATTTTCCCGCTCCGCGTTTTCGGCAGTTTGTCGCGGAACTCGATCTCGCGCGGCGCCGCATGGGCAGCGAGCCCTTGTTTCACAAATTGGCGAATGTCCTCTTTCAGCTCCTCGGACGGCTCGTACCCTTCACGAAGCGCGATAAACGCCTTGATGATTTCGCCGCGCACCGGGTCTGGCTTGCCGATGACGCCGGCTTCAGCCACCGCCGGATGCTCAACGAGCTTGCTTTCGACTTCAAACGGCCCCACGCGCTCACCCGACGTGTTGATGACATCATCGACGCGCCCTTGGAACCAGAAGTAGCCGTCTTCATCCATGTAGGCCGAATCGCCGGAGACGTACCAGTCGCCGATGAAATATGATTCATATTTTTGCGGATTGTTCCAGATCGTTTTCATCATCGACGGCCAGCCTTTTTTGATGGCCAAGTTGCCCATCCGGTACGGCGGCAGGACGTTGCCTTGGTCGTCGATGATCGCCGCCTCAACGCCCGGAATCGGTTTCCCCATCGATCCCGGCTTGATGGCCATGCACGGATAGTTGCAGATCAAGTGCGCCCCTGTTTCCGTCATCCACCACGTGTCATGGATGCGGCGGCCAAACACTTTCATCCCCCAGCGAATCACTTCCGGGTTGAGCGGCTCGCCGACGCTCAAAATGTGGCGGAGCGAGCTTAAATCGTACTTTTTCACGATCTCATCGCCGGCGCCCATCAGCATGCGGAACGCCGTCGGCGCGCTGTACCAAACGGTGACGTCGAAATCTTGAATCGTTTGATACCAAGCGTCCGGGCTGAACCGGCCACCGACGACGACGCTGGACGCTCCGCACAGCCATGGGGCGAAAATGCCGTACGACGTCCCGGTCACCCAGCCCGGGTCGGCCGTGCACCAGTAAATGTCGTCCTCTTTTAAGTCGAGCACCCATTTCCCCGTTTGATAGTGTTGAATCATCGCGTTATGGACGTGCAAAACACCTTTCGGCTTGCCGGTTGAACCGGAGGTGTAATGCAAAATCAACCCGTCTTGGCGGTCGACCCATTCGATGTCAAAGTGCTTGCTCGCTTCCTTCATCCGCGTTTTCAAATCGATGTACGGCCCTTCCTCGGTGATGCCGTCCCCGACCAAGAAAACGTATTTCAGCTCCGGCAGGTCGCCGACCGGCACGCGCGGCAGCAGCTCCGGCGTCGTCACGATCGCTTTCGCCCCGCTGTCTTCGAGACGGTCGCGCACCGCGTCTTCCATGAACGCCTCAAACAGCGGTCCGACGATAGCGCCCGTTTTGATGATGCCAAGAACGGCAAAATACAGCTCCGGAGAACGCGGCATAAAAACAAACACGCGATCGCCTTTTTGAATGTCAACCGTCTGTCTCAACACGTTCGCTACTTGGTTGGACAGCTCTTTCATTTCTTTGAACGTATATTTTTCCTTCCGAACCGCATCACGGTAGTAAAGCGCCACTTTATTCTTGCGGAACGATTCGGCATGGCGGTCGATCGCCTCGTACGCCATGTTGACTCGTCCCGTTTCATACCAAGAAAATGCTTTCTCAGCTTCTGACCATTGAAAATGGGGATATGTGTCCTCATAGCTTTTCAAGTTGTAATCCCCTTGTACGGCTGGCAACAGTTCCGTCTTCATTCTCCGATCCCCCTTATGTAAGTGGTTACATTTTTATTATAGTGGATCGTTCACAGTTTCTCAATTTTTAAAATATTCATCGTCCTCGCTTTTTGAATTTTTTTTGAATCGCTTGTTATGATAGCGTTTTCATTCCTGTTTTCATGTATAATGGAAGCAGAACGATCGATTCAGGTGGTGACCGAATGGAGCATCGAAAAACGTATAATGCCAAAGAGCTGAAAACACCAAAAGGAACGCTGCTCATCGAAGGGCCAGTGACGCCGGAAGCGTTGGCCCGCTATGCGTTTCACCATGATTTGACGTCCTTTCGCCAACCCGAGAAACAGCACCGCGCGCTCATTGACATCGCCCATCTTCCCGAGGGGCGCATCATTATCGCCCGCCGCGGCGAAACGATCGTCGGCTATGTGACGTTTTTGTATCCCGACCCGCTCGAGCGGTGGTCGGAAGGGAACATGGAAAATTTGCTTGAACTGGGCGCCATTGAAGTCATCCCCGAGTTTCGTGGGTTTGGCGTCGGCAAAAATTTGCTGATCGTCTCGATGATGGACGATGCCATGGAAGACTACATCATCATTACAACCGAATATTATTGGCATTGGGATCTAAAAGGCACTGGGCTGAACGTATGGGAATACCGAAAAGTGATGGAGAAAATGATGAACGCCGGCGGACTTGTCTGGTATGCGACCGACGACCCGGAAATTTGCTCGCATCCGGCGAACTGCTTGATGGTCCGCATCGGCAAACGGGTCGACGCCGAATCGATCCAACGGTTCGACCGGCTTCGGTTTATGAACCGCTACATGTACTAACATATCGGATGCCTAAAAAGCCGGTGACAAACCGCTGTCACACGCCGATCGGCGGCGTTTTCATTCAGAAGAGAAAGCGGATTCTGCAAGGTTTTTTCTAATTGAGAAATGAGTGGAATCAGTCGTTTTTGCACTAAATCACCAGCCTCATAAAGGGAGAGGGAAACGATGCTTGTTGAGCAAATCATGAAATCGCCGGTCGTTACGCTCCGCGCCGCGAACACGATCGCTGAGGCGCTGCAGCTGCTTCGAACGCACCGCATCCGCCATTTGCCGGTCGTCGATGACGAAGGGCGCTTGATCGGGCTTGTCACCAGCCGCGATTTGCGCAGCGCCAGCCCGCCGATTGACGATCTTCCTAAACAGCTCGATGATCTGCAAAAACCGGTCGGCTCCATCATGAACACCGACGTCATCGTCGGCCATCCGCTCGACTTTGTCGAGGAAGTGGCCGCGCTCTTTTACGAACACCGCATCGGCTGCCTGCCGATCGTCAACAACGGAAAACTCGTCGGCATCATTACGCAGACGGATTTGTTGCGCACGTTCGTGGAACTGACCGGCGTGCATCAGCCGGGATCGCAAATCGAAATTAAAGTCCCGAACGAAGCCGGAATGCTTAGCAAAGCGGCGGCCATCATCAGCGAGCGCCATGTCAACATCGCCAGCGTCCTGTTGTACCCGGACCCGGACCCGAACGACAAAATTTTAGTTTTCCGCGTGCAGACGATGAACCCGCTGCCGTTGATCCGCGACTTGCAAAACGCCGGCTATCACGTGCTATGGCCGAACTTGCCGGGGGTTACGTCATGAGCCAAAACTGCGCCTTTGTCTACAGCGAGGATTTTCTTCAGTACAAATTTCATGACGACCACCCGTTCAACCAGCTGCGGGTCAAACTGACGCATGATTTGCTGCGCACGCTCGGCGCTTTGGATGATCGACATATCATCGCCCCGCGCATGGCGACGGACGATGAACTTGCGCTCATTCATGACCGTTCGTACATTGCGGCGGTCAAAGCAGCCGGGCGCGGCGAACTGCCGGAGACGGTGGCGCTCAACTACGGCCTCGGCACAGAAGATACGCCGGTGTTTCCAAACATGCATGAAGCGAGCGCTCTGTTGGTCGGCAGCACCCTCACCGCCGTCGACGCCGTGCTGTCCGGGCGGGTGGAGCACGCGCTCAACCTTGGCGGCGGCTTGCATCACGGGTTTCGCGGCAAGGCGTCCGGCTTTTGCGTCTACAATGACAGCGCGGTCGCCATTCAATATATCCGGGAAAAATACGGGCTGCGCGTATTGTACGTCGACACCGACGCCCATCACGGGGACGGGGTGCAATGGGCGTTTTACGATGATCCGAACGTCTGCACGTTCTCGATTCATGAAACGGGCCGCTACTTGTTTCCAGGGACGGGAAATGTCAACGAACGAGGCCATGGGGCGGGGTATGGCTATTCGTTCAACATCCCGGTCGACGCGTTTACGGAAGATGAATCATGGCTGGCCGCCTACACGACCGCCCTCCGGGAAATCGCCGATTTTTTCCGTCCCGACGTCATCGTGACGCAAAACGGAGTCGATGCCCATTACTATGACCCGCTCACCCATTTGTCGGTGACGATGAAAACGTATCGGGTCATTCCAAGACTTGCGCATCAAATCGCTCATGAATATTGCGGCGGACGCTGGATCGCCGTCGGCGGCGGGGGCTATGACATCTGGCGCGTCGTGCCGCGGGCATGGGCCCTCCTTTGGCTGGAGATGACCGATCAAGCCGATGTATTCGGCCCATTGCCGGCCGCTTGGCGCGAACGATGGCAACCGCTTTCACCCGTCGCGTTGCCGCTCGAGTGGGATGACCCGGATGATTTGTACCCGCCCATTCCGCGCCGAGCGGAAATTAACGAAAAAAACGCCCATACGGTGGAAAAGGCGTTGTCGTTCATCCGCCGTTCCCATTCGAACCAGCTGTAGCCGTGTGTTAGGCGGCAAAGCGGACGCGGCGATGTCCTGAACGCCAGCCGCTGCCGACAGCCCCAACGCCGGACGACTTCGGCAGCTGGCGGTCCGCCCCGCTCGCCGGGCGAACGGCGCCTCCTCCTTTCCTGCGCGGCTTCGCGCCGGCGCTTGGGATGAAGACTTCTGAGGCTGGTTGAAAGCCAACGGCCTTCACGATCGGCAAACATCCCGCTTGGCAAAAGAGCGGAACGAATCTTTTTTGCCCGCACGAACGAAAATGGCTGATTCCGAACGCGTCTAGGCGTGGAATCAGCCGTTTTGTCATTTCGTCGACTCGCGTACCTCGAGCCGGTGCGGCAACACAACGATATGGTTGTCAACCGGCTCTTTGTTCATATACTTCGTCAACAGCCGCATCGCCACCGCCCCGATGTCATACATCGGCTGGACGACGGTCGTCAGCCGCGGCCGCACCATCGTCGCCAATCGCGTGTTATCAAAACCGACGACTTCCAAGTCATCCGGCACGCGCACCCGATGGTCTTGGGCGCTGTGAATGATGCCAAGCGCCATTTCATCGGTGCCTGCAAACACCGCCGTCGGCCGTTCGGCAAGCTCGGCGATTTTTTCATACGCCTCCAAGCCCGAATCGTACGAGTTGTCGCCCTCGATGACGAGCTCTTCATCATACGACACCCCGCGCTCCTCAAGCGCCCGGCGATACCCGGCCAACTTCCGCTGGTTGATCGGGTCGTCGGTCGGCCCAGTCACATAGGCCACGCGGCGGTTCCCTTTTTCCAACAAATACGTCACCGCTTCAAACGCCGCCTGCTCGTAATCGATGTTGACCGACGGAATCTCCTCCGGACCCATCGTCGCCGCCAGCACAATCGGCACGGACGACTTTTGAAATTCGGCGGCGTGCTCCTCGGTGATCGTCCCGCCCATAAACAAAAGGCCGTCCACTTGCTTGGCGAGCATCGTATTGAGCAAATGCAGCTCCTTTTCCTTGTTTTGATCGGAGTTGCTCAAAATGATGTTGTATTTGTACATCGTGGCGATGTCCTCAATGCCGCGGGCCAGCTCGGCGAAGAAGATGCTCGAAATATCCGGGATGATCACCCCGACCGTCGTCGTTTTTTTGCTGGCGAGGCCGCGCGCCACAGCGTTCGGGCGATAGCCAAGCCGCTCGATCGCTTCAAGCACTTTTTTCCTTGTCGATGGTTTGACGTTCGGGTTTCCGTTGACGACGCGCGAAACGGTCGCCATCGAAACGTTCGCCTCACGGGCCACATCGTAAATCGTTACGGTCATTCCGTTCACTCCTTTTTACTCGATCCGATACCCGGTGAATTCCGAATGTATGTACACCTATCATACGATACATTATCGCCAACTCGCAACGAAATCGCAACCATTTTGCCGGTTTGTTCACAAACCGTTCACGAACGGCACCGCTTGACAACAACGGGCGGAAACAGCGGATTGGTTCACAAACGACCGTTCACAGGTAGCTTTCCCCAAACAATCGCCGGGCATGAGAAAAGCCGCCCATCAAATGGACGGCTTTTTTCGGCGGACCCTGTACGGCGCAAGCCGGGGAAGCGGCGTTACGCTTGAACAAACTGGCGCTGGAAGGCGCGCACTTCCCGCATAAACTCATCAAACTGGGCAAGGTCCATTTGCTGGGCGGAATCGGACAGGGCGACAGCCGGATCCGGATGCACTTCGGCCATAACGCCGTCGGCGCCGATCGCCAAGGCGGCTTTGGCGCACGGGAGAAGCAGATCGCGCCGCCCGGTCGAGTGGGTGACATCGACGAACACCGGCAAGTGCGTTTCTTTCTTCAAGATCGGCACCGCCGAGATGTCGAGCGTGTTGCGCGTCGCCCGCTCGTACGTGCGGATGCCGCGCTCGCACAAAATGATCTGCCCATTTCCTTGCGACATGATGTACTCGGCGGCGTTGATAAACTCTTCGATCGTCGCCGCCAAACCGCGCTTGAGCAAAATCGGCTTGTTTACTTGACCAGCTGCCTTGAGCAGCTCGAAGTTTTGCATGTTGCGCGCGCCGATTTGGATGACATCGATATAATCCAAGGCGGTTTCAATATCCGCCGGTGTGACGATTTCACTGATGACCGCCAAATCAAATTCATCGGCGATCCGTTTTAAAATTTTCAGCCCTTCCACGCCGAGCCCTTGAAAGTCGTACGGCGAGGTGCGCGGTTTGTAGGCGCCGCCGCGCAGCAATTTAATGCCGTGCTTCTTCACCGCGGCAGCGACAGCGGCGACCTGCTCATAGCTTTCGACCGCGCACGGCCCCATGACAAAATACTGGCTGCCGTCGCCGATTCGCTCCCCTTTGATCTCGACGATCGTGTTTTCCGGATGTTTTTTGCGCGAGACAAGGAGCGCTTTCCGATGGTCGTCCTCCTGCAGTTCGAGCGCCGCTTTGAAAATCTCCTTGAAAATGTGCTGCAGCGTTGACGTTTCAAACGGCCCGTCGTTATGCTCGGAGATGAGGTCGAGCATCTTCCGCTCGCGCACCGGGTCATAGCGGTGCGTTCCTTGCGCCTCTTTGATTTTGCCGATTTCCTGAACGAGCCGCCCCCGTTCATTGATCAGCTTCAGCAGCTGCAAGTTGATCTCGTCCACGCGCGCCCGCAGCTCGTCTAATCTGTCATTGCTCATGCTTCCCTCATCCTTTCCCAATATCGTACATCATTGCGCCGCCCAGCGGCATCCCCGTCATGGCGAACGGAGTTTTTTAATTAGTGTTTATTATAATCGATAGCCGCATCGTTGTCACGAAAAAATTGCTTTTTTAATTAAACGCTTTTAAGCATTAAAGCAAAAAACAAAAAACGAGGGCAGACGAGCTTGGCGAGACAAGCGCCGGACAGCCGGCGATTGTGAAGGAACTTGCTTTGTGCGTCAAACAACGAGCGGCCGGCCACCGCCAACCTCGTTCATCCCGTGCTGGCGACAATAGCCGTCCGCTCGTCTGAAGAAATCAGCTTCCCGCCGCCGTTTCTAGCGTCGCGTACGTGATGTTCCCATGCGAGGCGTGCCAAACGACGCGGCCGTTTTCAAACAGCAACGCTTGCGGCGACTCGTGCTTCACCCCGGTCGTCTCGGCAATATGGTTGGAAAGCGGGCGCGCCTCTTGGACGTACAAGCAATATACGGGCAGCTCTGGATGGTCGGCCGCAAACGTTTCGCATTCGCGGAACGCCGCCCGACTGATCGGGCAGGTCAGGCTGTGCTTGACGAACAAAAAGCGGCCCGTTTCACTCTTGAGGCGTTCAAACTGTTCGATCGTCTCCAGCTTCTTCATGCCCATAGCTCTCCCCTTCTTTCGGCGGCTTCACGTTTTTCTCGGCATCATCCAAGGCCGTTTCCGCTTCTTTCAGAAGGCGTTGGAGCGTGTCGCGGTCCATGTTTCCTGACGCCGCCACGTCTTTTATGTTTTCGGCGATCTTCGCCACGTTGTCAACGGCATTTCCCGCCTGCGCCGCCACCTCATCCGCCGCTTGTTCCACCTTCTTGGCGGCTCGATCTGCGACCTGTTTGGCGCGCGGCGCCGTTTCGCTGATCGTTTTTTCCACCGTGGTCATCATTTCTTTTGCCGTATGTTTCATTTGATTGGCCGTTTCTTTGAGTCTTTGTTTGGCGTTGGCGGCTGCTTCCTTTGTGGCTGCACCGACATTCGACACCATTTCGTTCGCTTTAATCGGGATGTATTCTGCCACTTCTTTCGTTTTTTCTTTCGCCGTTGTCAAAAAGTCGTTCGCCGTATCTTTGACCGGCTTCCATGCTTCTTGATCGCCCCATTCGGCGAGCCATTTCCGCCCTTTTTCGCTCGTCAAAAACAACGCCGCCGCCGCGCCGGCCAAACCGCCAACCAGTGCGCCAAGCAAAAAGTTATTGTCTTTGCCCATTGATTTCAACCTCCTTGCCTGATTGTTTTCTTCTCCATTTTGCCCATCGTTTGCGGAAAACATTTGCCTTTTGCAGCGTTTCCCACCATTTCATTTTCGATGAATCGGCCGCGCGCAAAAGCGTGGCCGCCGTCTGACGCAGGGCACGATTGGCCAATTTCAGCGCCTCCCCGGTTTCCCCAACGGCTTCCACCACCCCGGAAAGGGCGTGAACGTTTTTTTGCACATCATGGGCAACCCCGTTAGCCGTCTGCAAAAGCTGGCGCATTTCCCCCGCCACCGCTTGCACTTGCTCATCCGTGTGGCCGATCATTTCCGTTAAGCGCCGGAGCGTCTCCTGCAACACCGTCAGCGTTTTCGCTATGTAAACGGCCAAAAGCGCAAAAGCAAGCGCCACGACAGCGAGGCTTGCATACAACATCCACTCCACTCCATTTCCTCCCCTCTTCTGTTTTTTTTACCCTAATGGTTTCGACTTGAAACAGAAGCGGGCCTTCCCCTCCTTGGCCCGCTTGCTTGACGGTCGTCAGGCGGAAAGAACGACCCGCTCATACGCCTGCTGGAATTTTTGAATGTCACCGGCGCCCATAAACACCAGCACCGCGTCTTGATGTCGCTTGAGCACGGCGACATTTTCTTCCGCGAGCAGATGTGAACGCGGAATTTCCGCCTGCAAATCGCGGATCGTCAACTCGCCTTCATGTTCGCGCGCCGAGCCGAAAATGTCGCACAAATACACGTGATCGGCTTGCCGCAAACTTTCGGCGAACTCGCGCAAAAACGTTTGCGTCCTTGTATACGTATGCGGCTGGAAAATGGCGACGACTTCACGCCCCGGATATTTTTGCCTAGCCGCTTCTAACGTCGCCGTAATCTCGCGCGGATGGTGGGCATAATCATCGATGAGCACTTGGCGCCCGACCGTCTTTTCGCTGAACCGGCGCTTCACTCCTTGGAACGTTTGCAGCCCTTTGGCGATCACCTCGGCCTCCACTCCCTCATAGTGGCAAAGGGTGACGACGGCAAGCGCATTGAGCACATTGTGAGTGCCGAAGCGCGGAATGGCAAACGAAGCAAAAAACGTGTTGCGCACAAACACGTCAAACGCCATCCCGTCCGACGTTTTCACGATGTTGCGCGCTTGAACGTCGTTTTCTTCGCCAAGCCCGTAAAACAACATCGGCACTTTCGCTTGAATGTTCGGCAAATACGGATCGTCTCCACAGGCGACGATCGCTTTTTTCACCTGATTCGCCATTTCCTGAAACGCCGAAAACACATCGTCAATATTGGCGAAATAATCAGGATGGTCGAAATCAATATTCGTCATGATTGCATAGTCTGGAAAATAGGATAGGAAATGCCGGCGGTATTCGCACGCTTCAAAGATGAAGTATTGGCTGCTAGGCTCCCCTTTTCCCGTTCCGTCCCCGATTAAATACGACGTTGGATGCGCTCCTTGCATCACATGAGCGAGCAACCCCGTTGTTGTCGTCTTTCCGTGCGAACCGGTCACCGCAACGCTTGTAAACTGGCTGGCCAACTCGCCCAAAAAGCGATGGTAACGGATGACAGGAACGCCGAGCTCGCGGGCCGCCTCAATCTCCTCATGCGTATCCGGAAACGCGTTGCCGGCAATGACGATGCAGCCCGGGCGAATATTGTCTCTCGAAAAAGGCAAAATCGGAATGCCCCGCTCCTCAAGCGCCCGCTGCGTAAAAAACCATTTTTCCACGTCCGAGCCTTGCACGGTATGGCCAAGGCCGTGAAGCACTTGGGCAAGCGCGCTCATCCCCGTGCCTTTAATGCCAACAAAATGGTAAACGGTCATCGCTAAGCCCTCCAACCATCGTCTCTCTGTAAGACAGTATATGATCTCACACTCGTTTTGCCATTTCTTTCATCCGGCTGTGCCGGTCGTTTCATTTTCCCATTATAGCATGATGCCGGCCAAAACACTACCTTGATCGGCCCGCGCTTAGCTGCCTTGCCCGCGCCGGCGCTCCCATTCTTCCTCGCTCATCAACACCTCGCGCGGTTTGCTGCCGCGCGCTTCGGAAATCAGCCCTTGCTCTTCCATCATCTCGATCAATCGGGCGGCGCGGTTGTAGCCGATGCGGAAGTGACGCTGCAAACTCGACGTCGATGCCCCGCCTTGCGCGATGACAAACCGGCACGCTTCGTCGAACAAATCGTCATCTTCTTCGCCAAACGCCGCCGCTTGGCGAAAATCGTCCGAGCTGAACAGATAGGAAGGGCTTTGCTGCGCCTTTACATGCGCGGTCACCCGCTCGATTTCTTCATCGGAAATAAAACAGCCTTGCAGCCGAATCGGTTTGGCCGATCCATTTTCCAAAAACAGCATATCGCCGCGCCCTAGCAGCCGCTCGGCCCCATTCGCATCCAAAATGGTGCGCGAATCCACTTGGGAAGAGACGGAAAACGCCAAGCGAGTCGGGATGTTCGCTTTGATCAACCCAGTAATGACATCGACCGATGGCCGTTGGGTGGCGATCAGCAAATGAATGCCGCACGCGCGCGCCTTTTGCGCCAGCCGGCAAATCGATTCCTCGACATCGGCCGGAGCGGCCATCATCAAATCGGCGAGCTCGTCAATGACGATGACGATATACGGCAGCGGTGGCTCACCGCCGCCGGCTTCACGAAGATGGCGGTTGTACTTTTCGATGTCGCGCACGCCGGCATGGACAAACCGTTCATATCGCCGCTCCATCTCGCCGACCGCCCATTTGAGCGCTCCGGCTGCCGCCTTCGCCTCGGTGATCACCGGGCTGAGCAAATGGGGCAAACCGTTGTACGGAGCGAGCTCGACCATTTTCGGATCGATCAACAGCCATTTGACTTCATGAGGGGCGGCTTTATACAACATGCTGACCAGCATGGCGTTCATGCAGACGCTTTTGCCCGAGCCGGTCGCTCCGGCAATCAGTCCGTGCGGCATTTTTTGAATATCCGTGACAACCGGCGCGCCGCTGATGTCGAGTCCAAGCGCGACGGTCAACGGCGAATGGCGATCGCGGAAGGCGCTGCTTTCTAGGATTTCTCGCAGACGCACCGGACGGCTCGCGGGGTTGGGCACTTCGATGCCGATCGTCCGCTTGCCGGGAATCGGCGCTTCGATCCGGATGTCTTCCGCCGCCAAGCTGAGCTTGATGTCATCGAGCAAACTGGTGATTTTGCTCACTTTCACCCCTAAATCGGGCTGCACTTCAAATTGGGTGACGGTCGGCCCTTGGGTCGCTCCGACGACGTTGGCACCAATATGGAAGCTTTCAAACGTCCGGGCGAGACGGGCGCACTGTTCCGCCAGCCATTGCTCATCGCGGACGTCCAGTTCCGCCGGAGGGTCAAGAAGCGCAAGCGGCGGCCGGCGATAGCGGTTCGGGCTGGAAACGGTCTTCTCAGCCAGCTTGCGCCGGTCCTGCTGCAACATGATGACATTATACGGGATGCGGATCCGCTCCACTTTGGAAGAAACGGCCGCCAGCTCGCCACCCTGATCGTTCTCCTGCGATGGTGCCGCCGTTTCTTCCGGCACCTCTTGCGGCAGCCGCCCGTCTCCTTCGCCGTCCGCTTTCCCTTCGTCAGTCGGCGACTTGGACGGCTCAACGCCGCATAAGTGCTGGCTGTCCCCCTGTTCCGCCGCCTCCTCCGCTTCGTCGGCCACCGGCGGCTCAGTCACCGGCGCCGCTTCCGCTCGATCGATACCGATGTCGCTGTTCCGGATTTGATGACGGTGAAAGGAGGGGACCAATGAGGCTCGACCGAAACCGGTGTCGCTGTTCCCTTGGTGCGCCGCCGTCTTCTGGCAGCCCGCCGCTCGCTCGGCAAGCGGCCCGCTGTCATCGCCAACGAACGCACTGGCGCCGCTGTCATCGAGCCGTTCTTCCGTCGGAGCCCGATCCGCGTTCGGAACGGCTTCTTCGACTGCCGGCTCCCCCAACTCCGCAGCGCGCCATCGCGTTCCGGTGTCGCTAGACGATTGGGCGCTCCCATCGTTCATCTCGTTCGGCGGCTGGCGACGCGAGCCGGCGCTTTTGTCCGCTTCAGTTTCCTCCGCTGCGGTCGACGGCCCACCCGGCCGAACGTTTCCGCGTTCTAGCGCTGTCCGCAGCCTAGCGCTTTCCCGTTCCGGCGCCAAGGAGACCGCGTTCCGCTCCTCCG
Source organism: Geobacillus icigianus (assembly GCF_000750005.1). GTDB lineage: Bacteria > Bacillota > Bacilli > Bacillales > Anoxybacillaceae > Geobacillus > Geobacillus icigianus. Next base: position 26,955 of record NZ_JPYA01000157.1, read on the forward strand.
CCGCTTCCTGTTGTTCGCGTTTCTGCTTATGATAGCCAAAAACGGGAGAAGGCACATCGGACGGTCGGAACGGCCGCTTTTCTCCTTCTCTTCTCATCGCACCGCCCGCTCGCTGACGGTTGACATTGTTCCGGACTTCTTCTCCTGCGGGCCGCTGCGGCGCCTCCCGCCTTTCGGAAGGCGGATCATCGGGAATGAGCGGGAAACGAAAACGGCCTTGCGGATATCGATCGCCACCGCTTGCCTCGCCCTCGTCAAACGTTCCGGCCGACGGAAGGCGACGAATGGGCGCCCCGCTCTCTTCCCTCTCTTCCTCGCCTGTCCAAAAACGAAGCCATCGTTTCCACCAATTCATCGATTCATTCCACGCTTTCTTTCTAGGGGCCGAACGCCGGTCCGGTGACCCGTTCCGAGCCGCTTGCCCCGCTTGGTTGCTGCTGGGAAAAGACGGGAAAAAACGCCACCGGAACTTCCAGTGACGTTCGTTCACCGCCTGCTAAAAACGAAACGGTTGACCGACTTCGTACTCGTCGGAAAGCACCAAAATGCCTTTTTCCTGCGGAGCGTTCGGCAATCCGAGCTCACGCGCCGAGCAAATCATGCCCGATGACCGGACGCCGCGCAGCTCGCTTTCTTGAATAACGAGACCGCTTGGCATGACCGCGCCGATTTTCGCGACGACGACTTTTTGCCCTTCGGCAACGTTCGGCGCCCCGCAGACGATTTGCAGCACCTCATCGCCGACATCGACTTGGCAGACGCTCAACTTGTCAGCGTTCGGATGCTTCGCTTTTTCCTTCACATACCCGACGACGAATTTCGGCGACAAGTCCGCGTCAATCTGTTCATCATAGCCGTTTTTTGCCAAAATATCATTGATGATGCCGACGAGTTCCTCGTTCACTTCCAGCGGGCCGTTTCCTGAAAACGGATAGTAGGAAGAAGCGGAAAAAATATTATAGCCGACCGGCTCGCCGGTGCGCTCAGAAACGATGCGGACGACATCGCCTTGTTTCGTAAACGCCCGCTCCTCGTCAGCTGTCGGCTTTAGCGATACGAGCAGCACATCACCGATCCCTTCGCGGTTGTAGAACACGTTCATCGCTTGGCTCCTCCTTATTTACGTTCTCCGTTTTTTTCCTAAAATGAAAATCGGTTCGAGTTTGCCGTTTTCGTATAAAAACGACAGCGCCGTGATCGGCACGCGGCCGCCGGCAAAAAAGCTCATCGTCATTTGCGCGAGCACATCGTAGCCGATCTCATTGCGCAAATCGGCAAGAATGAGCACGTCTTGATGCGGAACGGCCAACGCCATCGTTCCTTCGATGCGCGTGTGCATTTCGGCCAAAAACGCATCGTTTAGGATTCGGCTCGCGTCATAGCCGTCGTTCGTGTTGACAAAATAAAACACGTTGCCGGCGACGCGGTCTTCTTTGACCGGCGTCGGCAGCGAGCGAACGTTAAAACGGGCGATCTCTTTCACCCGGTCGCGGCTCCATCGCTCGCTCTCGATCATTCGTTCGTCAATCAAGCGGTACGTTTTCCCTCGATCAAGCGCGTAGTAAACACGCGTTTCCGCCGTATGATCATCATAAAGGAGCGGAACGCCTTCTTTCGTTTCCGTCGGAAACGACGTCGAGCGAATGACGGGATAAATGTTCCGTTCGTTTCCGGAAAGCGTTGCCGCTTCCTCCATCGTTTTCAGCGTTTCTTCCACGTAATAAATGATTTCGCGCACCGCTTCGTCTTTTTGTTCGTGCCACTTGGCGATCACGCCGGGAAGCGAGATCGTCACCCCTTTGTTCGTGCGGCGGTCTTCGATGCGCATCGTGTCTTGTCGGGCATCAAAGTGGAACGTCCAGTGCGGATAAGTTGCGAGACGTTCCTTGATCATTTCATACATTTGCCGGCTGTTCATCCGTCTGCCTCCTTGTTTTATGGCGGCGCCAGCGATTCTCCTTTATCATACCGTGAACGGACCGTTTTGACAAAAAAATTCGTATTGGCCAGCCAACAGCGCGACGATATGGGAAAACATCGCCGCGCGGTCGATGCGTCCGTTCGTAAATACGCCGATCGCCCCTTCCTTTGTGCGGATATTCCGCCGCCCTGTATACTCCTCCATCAGTTCGCCGAGCTCGCGCCCCGCCTCAAGCCCGGCGCCGAGCTCCGGCGGCAAGGCGAGGCGCGCGCCGCCGGCCGCGACCGTCATGCCGTTTCGGTCAATGAGCGCTCCCCAGTTGCAAAGCCACCATTGCCCGTCGATGTTCATCACACCGCCCTCAAGCCCGATGCCGATGTCCGCCTCTATCGCTTCCAGCGCCCGCTTGGCGCGCTCGATCGCGCCACGCCGCGTTTCCTCGTCCGAAAGCGGCTGCCGGGAGACGCCTGAGGGCACCTCAAGCGGAACGAGGCGATCGCCCGTCTCCCCGAACACCGCGCGGACGGCAGCGATTTTCGCTTCGTTCTTTGTTCCGACCGCAATTGTTTTCATTGCTCAACCTCCTAGCATGGAAAAGGAGAAGCCGATGCTTCTCCCCCTGATCTGTTTTGCCTCTTTGCCGCCATTCGTTTTTGTTTAGCTGTTGGCGCGGATCGCTTCAACGGTTGCCCGGTCGCACCGTTTGACAAGCTCAACGATGAGCGCTTTTGCCGCCGCATAATCATCGACGTGAATGATCGCGGCATGCGTATGAATATAACGGGCGCAAAGGCCGATCACCGCCGACGGCACGCCGCGGTTGGCGATATGAACCCGTCCGGCGTCCGTCCCTCCGCCTGGGGAAATGAAAAACTGATACGGAACGCCAATCGTTTCCGCCGTATCGAGCACGAACTCGCGCATGCCGCGGTGCATCACCATTGTCCGGTCGTACAAACGGACGAGCGCTCCTTTGCCGATCTGGCCAAACGCCTGTTTGTCGCCGGACATGTCGTTTGCCGGGCTCGCCTCAAGGGCAAAAAAGATGTCCGGATCGATCATCGTTGCCGCCGTCTGCGCCCCGCGCAGCCCGACTTCCTCTTGGACCGTGGCGCCGGCATACAACACGTTCGGCACCGATTCCTCTTTCAGCTCTTTTAACAGCTCGATGGCGAGCCCGCAGCCGAACCGGTTGTCCCACGCTTTCGCCATCACCGTTTTCCCGTTTGCCAGCACCGTAAACGGGCTGACCGGCACGATCGGCTGCCCCGGACGAATGCCGATCCGCTCGGCGTCCTCACGGCTTTCCGCACCGATGTCGATGAGCATCTGTTTGATTTCCATCGGTTTATTCCGCTGCTCGTCATCGAGCAAATGGGGCGGAATCGAGCCGATGACGCCGACGACCGGTCCGTCGTTCGTGATAATTTGCACGCGCTGGGCGAGCAGCACTTGATTCCACCAGCCGCCGAGCGTTTGAAAGCGAATCATGCCATTGTCGGTAATCGCCGTGACCATAAACCCGACCTCGTCCATATGGCCGGCGACCATCACCGTCGGGCCCGTCTCGTCGCCGCGCTTGACACCGAAAATGCTGCCGAGGCGATCTTGAATGATTTCATCCGCGTATTTGGCGAGCTCATTGCGCATAAACTGCCGCACCGCGTGTTCATGGCCCGGCGCTCCCGGCAGTTCGGTCAGCGTTTGAAACAGTTGCCGTGTGTCTTCGTTCATCACCGTTCTCCTTTCTTTTTCCCTTCCGCTTTGCTTACATCGTTCGCCAACATCGGCTATACTAAACGATAGCAAAGCAAAAGGAGGAATGTGCACATGGCTTGGAAAAAGTGGCTCGTTGGCGCCGCCGTCGGTGCCGCGGCCCTGTACATGGCGCGCGCTTCCGGCCGCCCTGCGCTTCTTTCGCCCGAACGCGCGCTGAAGCTGGCAAAACAAGCGCTCGGCGGGGCGCACCCGATTCGCGGCTCTTGGATTCAAACCCATCCCGAGCGCTATGAAAAAAACGGGTGGACGTACACCGTCTACCGCGGCGGCCTTTGCCGCGATGACGGGGATGACGAGTTTTGGGTGAACACGTACACCGGCGCCATCGTTGACACGCGGCCGTTATAGCGACGGCCGGTTGCGCTTCACCTGTTCCGCGATCGCGCCGTCCTCCCCCCATTTGACTGCCCGGTAATAGGCATCGTGGTAAAACGTAAACCACGCGTTCCGCTCGATGCCGTACGGAAGCCAGCGCTGTTTGGCGAAAATCGAATCCATCGGGTAATCGTCATACGCCATCACCCAAAGGACGTTTTGATGGGCGTGCGTGCCGAGCAAATCGCCGAGATGGATCGCCATTTCCCCCTCCGATTCGATCAAGATGATCGCATGGCCGGCGCTATGCCCGCCGGTATGTATGAGGCGAATGCCGGAGACGACTTCCGTTTCTTTCGCAAACGGCACGACTTGGTCGGCGATCGGTTCCCAATTTTCTTTCCAATACGTGTTGCGCGAGCGAATGTTGGGCTGGCGCATCTCTTCCCACTCGACCTCCGAAGTGATGATGGCCGCGCGCGGAAACGCCGGTACGAGCCGGCCGTCTTCCCAAACCGTCAGCCCGCACGCATGATCGAAATGAAGGTGGGTCATGAGAACCACATCAATGTCGTTGCGCGTCAACCCAAGGGCGGCGAGCGATTCGTCAAGCGCCGATTCCTCGGTGACGCCGAAATTGCGCTTTTGCTTCTCAGTCAGCTTGCCGTTGCCGATGCCGGACTCAATGAGCAACCGCTTGCCGCCGGCCTCGACCAAAATCGGGTCGGTGCGCAGCTCAATTTGATTGTTGGCATTGGGCGGATATTTTTTCGACCAAAGCGGCTTCGGCACAACCCCGAACATCGCCCCGCCGTCAAGATGCGTAACTCCTCCGTTCAGCCAAGTCAATGTCACTTGTCCGACTGTCAATTGCTCCATGCTCCTCTCCCCCCTATCTTTAGTGTACCATTTTCTTCATCGGGTGGAAATCAAAAAGAGAGGGATGCAAAAAGAGCGCCCTCTCTCGTCTATATGTGCTTGCTGGTTGTTATGTCGTGACATACTCCCATCGCCTACGCGGACGGTTAAAAGGCTGGTGATTGAAGGGAGCCGACCTTCCTTTTTGAGATGGAACCGGAATTCATCTCCTTTTTTCACTTTGTTTTGAAGTGGGAGACTTCTTCCGTTAGGTAAGTTAAAAGCAGGCTGAATCGGCGGCCTTACCCAAGAAGCGCGAGACCGCTTCTTCCATTAGGTTCAAAGCAGGCGGTCACCCATCCGTCCTCTCCGGCCGCCGCGCTGGCCCGCTACTTCCATTAGGTTAAAAGCAGTTCCCTTTTTCAGCCAGCGCCGATCATGGCCGCCTAGGCGGGCGCACCGCCTCGCAGCGATAAATGCGGTTCCCTTTTAAGGAAAATTTTTCCTCGTACTCCGTCATGACGTTGCCGACGACATCGCTCCGATGCAAATCGAGCTGAACGGCGGCAAGCACAAATCCGTATTGGGACAAGCTGACAAGCGAGTATTCAAAAAACGACTGATTGTCCGTTTTCAAATGGATGTCTCCGTCTTCTGCCAAAACGCGCTCATAGAGCGACAAAAAACCTCGATGCGTCAGACGCCGCTTTTCGTGCCGCTTTTTCGGCCACGGATCGGAAAAGTTCAAATAAATGCGGGCGACTTCTCCTTCGGCGAAAAAGGCGGTGAGGTCTTTGGCGTTCGCATTGAGCAGCTTGACGTTCGGAAGCCCGCTTTCGATCAGCTTGTCAAGCGCGGACACGAGCACGCTCGGGTACAGCTCAATGCCGATAAAATTCATATCGGGGTGAAGACGGCCCATTTCGGTGAGAAACTTCCCTTTCCCCGTGCCGATCTCTACATGAATCGGCCCGTCGTTGCCAAACAGCTCGTGCCAGCGCCCGCGCTGGGCTTCCGGATCAGGGATGACATGTTGCGGATAAGCGGCGATTTTGTCTTTCGCCCATGGTTTGTTGCGCAAACGCATATGGACACCTCTACTCATGTTCGATTTGTTGCCTTGAAGGAGTGGCAGTCAAAGAAGCAAACAGCCCAAAAGACTCGTGATTTCATCCTAAGATCGTTCACGCCTTCATTCATTTCTGGTTCGGACAACGCCCGAGTGAAAAGGTGTGTCATCGCCCGTCCCATCGGGTTAGATCGTTGGGCTCGCTTTCATCCCCCATCGAAAAAAGTGGGTTTTCTCGCTCGCTCTCTTATAAACGGCGCACCGCCGGGGCATGCTACAACCGTACCCATTTTGTGAAAGGACGGTGACCGACATGCCGCTCGACCACACCCACCAATTGACCATCCTCCGCGACATTTTGTCGGAACATCAACTCGATTGCTGCGGAACGGTGGCCGAATGCGAGCAAATCGAACGGCTTGTCAAGTCGCTGCTTGCGAACAACGAAGTGAGCGCAAATGTCAAGGACATTC
>NZ_JPYA01000158.1 GCF_000750005.1 Geobacillus icigianus
GGGAGAACATACGGGGATAAGAAGAAGCAGATCCTTTGAGAAAGTAAAAAATAGACAAATAATGTAAAAACAAAAGCAGGAGGCTGTCCTCAAAAGGTCGTTTTACCGACCTTTTGGGACAGCCTCTCTCGTTCGTTGATAGCGATCAGTTTATCCGTCAACAAACGTTGCCTCACGGCGCCAGCGCTCAACAGGTGCCGCGAGAAGCTGACAATAGCGCTTTTGTCCGCCCGTCAATCCAACCTCAGCTGATTTCTGCTGCTCACGACGCCTTATGCTCAAGCCGCAGCTTATCGGCCACCATGGCGATGAATTCCGAGTTGGTCGGCTTGGCTTTCGAAACGCTCACCGTATAGCCAAAGAGCGAGGAAATCGATTCGAGGTTGCCGCGGCTCCAAGCGACTTCAATCGCGTGACGGATGGCGCGTTCAACGCGGCTGGCGGTCGTATTGTATTTTTTGGCGATGTCCGGATACAACACTTTCGTAATGGAGCCGAGCAGTTCGATATCGTGATACACCATCGCGATCGCTTCACGCAAATACAAATAGCCTTTAATATGGGCCGGAACGCCGATTTCATGAATGATGCTCGTAATGCTCGCGTCCAAGTTTTTCGGCTTATTGTCGCGCGTTTGGTACGCTGACAGCGGCTTTTTGACGATCGGCGTCGTTTTGCCGTGAATTTGCCGGATATGATGGACTAAGTTTTCCATATCAAATGGCTTTAAAATGAAATAGGAGGCGCCAAGTTCCACCGCCTTTTTCGTGACGTCCTCTTGCCCGAACGCCGTCAGCATAATCACGTTCGGCTGATGTTCGAAATGGGTGCGAATTTTCTCGAGCACCGCCAACCCGTCCAAATGCGGCATAATGATGTCGAGAAGCAACATGTCAGGCCGTTTTTCCTCCAGCATGCGCAAGCATTCTTGGCCGTTGTATGCCGTTCCAATCACTTCCATGTCCGGTTGACTGGAAATATATTCATCAAGCAATGTCACCAGTTCCCGGTTATCGTCGGCAATGCACACTTTAATGCTCAAATGAATCGTCCTCCCCCGCATTTTGTTGCTATGTAGCATTCCGTTAACGTACATTCGACAACAACAGCGGAAAAT
>NZ_JPYA01000159.1 GCF_000750005.1 Geobacillus icigianus
GAAGTAATCACAAACGAAGCTTCTAATGTACTAAATTCCTTAACTTTAATAAGAAATAGGGGAAGTAAAATTAACGTTCCCATTAATAATATACCACTAAGAAAATTTGAAACTAATCCAGAAACATACAAGCGATTCTTAAAAATTGAAAAATCGAGAAGAGGATTTTTTACTCTCGTTTCAACAAAAAGAAATAGGGCTCCGCTAACAACACTAATTACAAAATAAAGAAAGATCTTATAAGATGTCCATCCAATTTCTTCCCCTTGCAAAATGGCGTACGTAAGAAAAAATAAGCTCAAACTCATCAACAAAATTCCTAATGGATCAAGTTTAAATTTATGAATAGGCTCATTTCGTACTCGAATAGCGAGGAATATGAACGGAAATGCCAATAACACAATGGGAACATTAATATAAAACACCCATCTCCAGTGAATATACTCTGTAATAAGTCCTCCTAAGCTCGGGCCGATAGCAACTGCCATAGCACCAACAGCTCCCCAAATTCCCATTGCTAATCCTATTTTCTCAGGAGGAACAGCTGTTCTAACTAACATCATACTTGTAGGTATGACCATGGCTCCACCTATTCCCTGCAAAACACGAAAGATAATCAGCAAATCGGCTGATGGTGCCATTCCACATAAAAAAGAGCTAACTGTAAAAATGATGACTCCCCACAAAAAAGTGCGAACACGCCCGAACATATCAGCCATTTTACCGAGAGTAACTAATAGTACTGCAAGTGTAAGTACAAACCCGTTTATGATCCATGAGGCTTTACTTAGATCAATTTTGTAATCATCAATAATATTAGGGATCGCTATATTTACTACCGTACTATCTAAAAACACAAGAAAAAGCCCAATGCTTACTGCAAACACTTGTTTCAATCCTCTATGTCGTTGTTGATTTACAGTTTCAGTCATTTTACCTTCTCCTCTCACACCTACCAAGTTACCCTATATTTTGTAAATATTATTAAATTAAACTCTCAATATCGTTTTTCTCGTTTTTTCTTTAGAGTTCTTCAATTTTTACAAGGATACATTCAGAATGAACACCATAAATTAGCATATATATGAATTATTTAAATTTTTGTATATAGCATCCCCTTTAAAGGAATGAGACATGAGTTTGCATCAGGAGATGCTATCTACGATAGTGAAAAAGTCCTTAAATAGGTGGTCAAACAGGAATATTTCCCCTTTTCACCAATTAATCCGTGAATAGCGGTCGAACGAAAAAAGCATACGGCCGACAACTTCCTCAGTTTTTAAAAACAGAATACAAAAAACAGCAATTTCGTTTCCGCACTCAATGAGCAGACATTTATACAGCCAAAGAATAATGGTTAGAACACCCACGTTGGTACAGTTTTAATCGTTATTTACTACATGTACAACTATACATCCTTATGCACAAACTCTAGTTTTGCAACACCATCATCATATCTAAAGCACTATGTTTTGTAGGAGGATGAAAACTTAACAATTGGCAGACTACAAGAAGATAAGCTGCTTCATTAGAGGATAAAAAGTTTAATCCACCCCATAAATTAGCAGATTTAGTTGCAACCTCTTTTAAAATATTTTCTACCCCATAACGTACTAATAAGGTCTCCTGTAACAATGATTCACTAAATCCATCGGTTAAAAGTGTATACGCCTTTCCTTCTAATGCAGATGTGGCCATTTCTACTTGAACCATCAAATCTACTTTGTTAATATCTGAAATTTTATTATTCATTATAACCTTTTCTACCAATCTTGAGCACGTTCCTAAATAAGTAGCTGATGCTAACAGTTCAAACAATAATAACCCATACAGTACAGCAGGATGTAAGTTAACATGGTCACCTGCTATAAATACATGTTCCATATCAACAAATACATCATGTAAAAAAACCTCTTCTGTTTCTGTTGCCCTCAATACCCAATGTTTCCAGAACTCCTTAACTTCGATTCCTTTTGCATTACTCGGGATCATAGCAATAGCAAAAACTTCCTTACCATTTTTGTCTACGAGATTTACGCTTGCCGTCAAGTAGTCCATTGATTTTGAAAGTGTACATGGTCTTTTACTACCTTTGACAATAATACCATTACTGACAACTTCAGCTTTCATTGTTGGAGAAAAAATATTATTATTGTTCCCTTCGGCAAATCCCGAAGCAAGCAATAGTCTCTCTGCTGCAATTTTTTTTAAGATATTCTCTAATTTAGGTTGATATTTTACAACTTCCATTAGCGAGGCAACTGAAAAGTTATGCATGGTAAGCGCTAGAGCGAGAGAAGGGCTTCTACTAGCAATTGCTTTTTGTATACGAATAGCATCAAGAATATTAGCTCCCATTCCACCATACTCTTCTGAAATCATTAGTTCTGGAGCACCAATTTCTTTATATTTTCTTATACACGGTGAACATTGCTCCTCAAGTTCAAAAAAGGATTGTTCTTTCAGCCATTTATCAAAATTTGGCATGAAACGCTCCAAGGTTTCTCGTTCTTTTTTTAAAAATATAGACACTTAACATTCCTCCTCCACTGATAATGTTTTTAACTCCTCAACGGTTATGTGTATGTTCTCAAAAAGACCTATGAGAATAGATTTGATCGTATCTAAGAGTAAATTGCCTGCAATGGGATCCAATATGTCATTTAGCATGTTGATACCCAAGTCATAGTCAGCAAAAAATAAAATCTGACACCCGCTCTTATTTTTGATAATTTTCCAATAACCATTAAATTTCTCTATATCACCTTCAATCATTTCAAAAAAAATAACTTTATCTTTATCCTCAAATACATCCCGCTCCTTCCATCGTAAAATTCCATTTTCAAATTCAATTTCCCATGAAGAAATAGAGGTATTTTGATCAATATTCTCAACTGATATTGATCTTACTATATCTACATACTTATTATAATTTTTGAAATTTCCTATTTTTTTGTACACATCATTACTATTTAATCCAGATAATGATGCTTGTATTTTTAGCTGACCCATCGTTTCCTCCTCAATCTAATCAATTTTTAATATACTTTTCATTCAAGGACATAGAAGCTCGTTGCAAGGCAGTAAAAATAAAATTTAACTCATCATTCTCCAATGTAGCAGGAGGAGTTAATCTCACAACTTTATGTGCATTAAGAGAATGTGAAACAATAACTTTTTGTTTTAGTAATTCCAAAATGAATTGACCAGCTATCCCCTCACTTTTTAGCTCAATTCCCCAAAGTAACCCTTTTCCTCTTATGTCCTCGACTAAATTTGGACAGCATTCATAAAGTATTTTCTTTAAGGTTACCCCAAATGTTTCACCTAAAAGTTTAGCTCGATCAATAATTCTGTCTTGTTTTAATATAGCTATCGTTTCTTGAACAGCTACCATTGCCAAAGGATTCCCTGCATAAGTAGAAGTATGTAGCAATGGATTTTTATTAAAAGCTTCAAACACTTCCTCTTTCGCAATAAGTGCTGCGACAGGCACTACTCCCCCACTTAAAATCTTCCCTGACAACAATATATCAGGAATAATTTTTTCTTCCTCACCCCCCCACCAATAACCTAATCTTCCTAACCCTGTCTGAATTTCATCTATAATTAATAAAGCTCCATACTGATCACATAGTTCTCTAACTTGTCTTAAATAGCCACTTGGAGGAAGGCGTACCCCTCCTTCTGCTTGCAATGGCTCTAATATAATACAACATTGTCCTTTGTTTTCCCACAGATATTCTTCAAGCGTAATCACATTTCCATATTCAACAAAATAGACATCGGTTAACAATGACTTAAATGGTTTTCGATATTTTTCTCTACCAGTTACACTTAAAGCTCCTAAGGTTTTTCCATGAAACCCATTTTTGGCTGCTACTATTTTTGTTTTGTTGTTTAATACTGCTAATTTTATACTTGCCTCAACCGCTTCCGCCCCAGAGTTGGTGAATAAAACGTTGTTTAATCCAGGCGGCGCCACATTTGCCAGTTCTTTGGATGCTTTCGCCAACTCAGGATTAAGAAATATCTTTGTTGACATAGGTAATTTTTCCAGTTGCTTCTTAACTCTGCGTACAATCCTTTCATGACAGTGACCAAGTAAAAATACTCCATATCCCCCACAATTAATATATTGGTTATCTTCGCCATCAAAAATATATACGCCTGCTGATTTTTCCTCTTGCGGTAAATTCATTAGTTCTGCAAGTTTTGCCCATCCTTTGTTAACATAGGTGTTGTATAGATTTAACGTATCAGTACAACTATTTTTAATTTCGTTCATTTACTTACCCCCTATATGCTTTCTTTTCTT
>NZ_JPYA01000160.1 GCF_000750005.1 Geobacillus icigianus
TCACCCAACACGAGCGTGAGGTGAAATCGTGTCCGCATTGCCAATGTGTCCAACAAGCCCCGTTCCCACCACATGTAACGAATCATGTGCAATATGGCCCACGACTCATTGCGCTCGTTGTTTATTTGCACCAGATTCAATTGATCCCTTACAAGCGTTTAAGTGAGATGATCGAAGCGTTATATCAGCACTCGATCAGCACAGGGACTCTCGCCAATATGGTGAAACGAGGACACGAAGCGCTGGAACCCAACCTGGACATCATCGAAGACGCTTTGCTGGATTCCAATATCTTGCATGTCGATGAAACGAGTTTGCGCATCGAAGGGAAACGGGCATGGGTTCCTGTCGCGTGCACATCGAAATATACGTACGTGGCTCCTCACGCTTCCCGTGGAAAGAAAGCGACCGATGATATCGGGATTCTTCCACGATATAAAGGGACGATGATGCATGATGCGTTCGGTACGTACCCGAACTACACGGAAGCCACCCATGCCCTTTGTCACGCCCATCATTTGCGTGATCTGAAGAACTTCATCGAACAAGGGCAGACATGGGCCATGCGCATGACCACCTTTCTGTTCGCCGCCAAACAGGCGGTCGAAGCCCATCACGGTGCACTCCCTAACGAAGAAGCGAAACGATGGGAGCGTGTGTATGATCGCATCTTAGCGAAAGCACAGCGCCGATTGGAAACGATGACGCCCCTCCCAAAAAAGGCACTTGCCTTTGTTCGACGGCTTCAAAAACGAAAGGAAGAAGCGCTTCGTTTCTTGCGAGAAGCTCATGTTCCCTTTGACAACAACCAAGCAGAACGGGATCTTCGTATGGTCAAAGTGAAAGAGAACATCTCGGGCACGTTTCGTGATGAAACATTCGCCCAGTCTTTTTGTATCGCAAGAAGCATTGTTTCCACACTCACGAAACACGAAAAAAACGTGTGGAATTCGTTGTGTCGTCTGTTGAAAGGCGAAACACTCGATGATATTCTTTCTGCTACTTAGGGCGTTTTCTATAACAGAAATGCCCTATTTGTGCTGGGTTTCTTTACATACTACTATCGGGGTGAATAGTTACATTAATCATTTGACTTTCTCTGTATCTGATTTGGAGAAATCAATTCATTTTTACCAAAACGTGTTCGGTGCAAAGCTATTAGTCAAAGGCAGAAATTTGGCTTACTTTGATTTAAATGGGATTTGGTTAGCTTTAAATGTTCAACGAGATATTCCTCGAAACGAAATCCAGCATTCATACACTCATATAGCTTTCTCTGTAAAGGAAGAAGACTTTGATAGTGTAGTTCAAAAATTGAAAGAGTTGGGTGTCAATATTCTTCCAGGTAGAGAAAGAGATGAAAGAGACAAACGTTCAGTTTATTTTACAGACCCTGATGGACATAAATTCGAATTTCATACAGGCACTTTGAATGACCGATTATCTTATTACAAAAGTGAAATGCACCATATGCAATTTTTTGATTAAAATAACAACTTGCGAATTCTTAAAATGTAAGGATTTTTTTCATGCTTCTATCACAAAATTCGAATATCCTAAAAATGCTAAATACATTGAAGAAAAATATAAAAGGTAAGC
>NZ_JPYA01000161.1 GCF_000750005.1 Geobacillus icigianus
AAAGAAATATATAAAACAATGAATCAACCACGGATTGGATTATCTGACTATTTCATTTGGAAGGATGATTACGAGGAACGCGTTAAAGCCAATGAGTCTTTGGATATTATTAAAGATCGGCTTTTTCAATTATTGAGTTAAGTAAATATAAAACTTATTGATAATACCCGTGGTGCTAGATAAAATCGAGTAAGCATAAAAATAGCCCTTGCCTGGCGGATCTCCTGTAGAATGAAAGTGCAACCTGTCATTCGAAAGGAGAATCCCCGTGCAAGAGCACTTTCATTTTGCTACAGATCGGGCCAAGATTCAAAAGCAATATGCCGCCATTTTCTTTTTTTGTCTCCGCCCAACTGTCATTGATTCAGACGCATCTTCAACGCTGCAACCGCCATTTGGTAAAGCAAGAAGATGGCATGATCATAGCGATTCACATTTTGGGGAAGCTGCTTGACTTTTCTTCCGAACGGGCATGGCATCGTCTTGTAACGGGGAACTTGTTTACGGATGGACAGTTTCTCGAACATTCTCGATCCAACCGCCGTTGCCGGGCGCTGCAAAAATCAGAAACATCGCCCATCCGCATCATGGGAGAGATGGTTCCAACAAAAACGCAAAGTGGTGGAAACGGTGTTCTCTGTCCTCGTCGACCCGCATCGTATCACAGACATTCGTGCCCATTCGATTGTGGGGTTTGAGGTAGCACTCGATGGCATCTTGTTGGTGTATTCACTTGTCATACTTGGGCTAGTTGAGTGTTAGGGTTCAACTAGCACCGCGAGTAAACATATGCATTTTCTGTGAAAATGCAGGACTGACGCGGATTTTCATCCCCGGGTGGAGGGCAAACCATTGCCCATGGATCTTTTCTGTGAAAATGCAGGACTGACGCGGATTTTCATCCCCGGGTGGAGGGCAGATCACGCTGCCCATGGAACTTTTCTTTGGTAACAACAATCCCCTCCGAATTGGGAAGGATGTATAGGGGCACGGATCGATTTTTCGATACAAGCAAACCGCTTTAAATCGTTTGTCCGATTCGCATTCATCCCGTTGTGAGCTTGCATGTGCTCCTCCAAGGAATGATCATATATTAGTTTCAGTTCATAAAGAAAATGGTAACGATCTTTTGTATACTTCTTTGTGTAAAAAATAGGTAAATATAACTAATCAATTCATGAAAAAATGGTATAAAAATCATAATTTATACCTTTATTACTTCTGTTACCATTTATGGTGAACGCAAATGAAGGAGTGAAGCGAAATGCTGAGCGGGTCGGACACGATGGATACAGGAAAACGGGGGATAGAGGAGCCGACGAATGAGGAGGTTGATCGAACGAGCCTATACATCGCAACCACGAGGGAGCCGTGCGGGCGATGATTCGGCTGAGACCTGATGAATTAGAAACGGTCGCGAAGCACATTCCCGATGCCGAAGATGTGTGCCAGCGGGCGCGGATGACGCTGTCATGGGAGCCCTCTTCCCTTGCGATGGACCTCCCCGGCGTCAGCACGCCTGCCATCGAAGCGCTGCGGGAGGAATTGATTCATTGGTTGTGGTGCTATGAACAAAAGCTCAACGAAGCCGAAGAGCTGCTCTATCGCACCGCTGCGGCGATGCGCCAAGCGGACGAGACGCTGGCCGATAACATGAAAGAATTCGGATTGGAGCTTCTTGGTTGGTACGACGTGCAGCGCGTGTTTGGCGAGTACGATCCGATTACCGGTGAGCGCCTTTCTGTAGGAGACCGCTTGCTGGCAGGGGGAATGTTGCTTGCGTCGATGGCTCCTCCTGCTAAAGGGGCCGGCAGGTGGCAATCAAGGGCACCAAAGCGATGGAGGCGGCATCTGTCCTATCGAAAACGAAACATGTCGTGCGCTATGATAAGATAAAGGCGATCTTCGAAACGACTTATCAGCAAGTCGTCAAAGCGCCGTTTGCGGAAACAGCCCGTTTGTTCAAGAAGCAATGGGATGATTTAGTGGAAAGCGTCGCCTCCGTTTCACGGCAGCCGGCGTATGCGGGAGTTGGACCGGTGTCTCACTTTTTGGAGGATGGAGCGAAAGATGCGTCCCTCAACATAATAAAGAAAGTTGAGAGGGAGATAGCTGGTAAGAATCTAGTTAAAACGGGAGCTGACAACATCGCATTATACGCGAAGTACAAGGAGGTTCTTAAAGTTACAGAGTTGGCTAATCCTCTAGTTGATAGTTTAAGGAAAACAGGTCAACTCCCTCCAAATTATGTTAGTAAGACAGCGGCAATGCAAAAAGGTTGGGCACTAGGAAAAGCGCTTCATAATTACGTGCCGGGCGGACAAATTGGAGGGGATATATTCAAAAACACTTCTAATCTATTACCGAACACTGAGGGCAGAGTGTGGTACGAGGCAGATGTAGGTTTAAGTAATACAATGTCTAGAAGTAAACAACCGGGAACAAGATTGCTCTACTCGAATGATGGATTAATGTATATTACGACTGATCATTATAAAACCGTGCATTTTATTGGAACATATAAGTAAAGGATGGGATATGATGGATTTATTAAAGGATAAATCAAGTAGGAAACAAGTTACGTTAGATGTGAGTCATATTCAAGATTCTAAGGAACTCCATTCTCTATTAAAAAAAGAGCTTGATTTACCGGATTTTTATGGAATGAATTGGGATGCATTCTGGGATGCGATTACTGGTCTTGTTGAATTGCCTGAAATTTTAATTTTTGAAGGCTGGGATCATATTGAACGGAAACTACCAGAAGACTCTCAAACGCTGATGAATATCCTCAAAGACTTTAACGAACAATATCCTCTTTGGAAGTGTCAAGTGATTTATAAATAACATACTAAACCTTGATTGGCTGTAGGACTTTCAAGGTTTTTGTCTTTTCAATCGTTCAGTAACCATTGATTGTAATTAATTTTTAAGAGTAATTGACCATGGCTTATTTACAAGAATCCAGCTTGGAGCTTCTTGACTGGTACGACTTACAGCGATTGTGTGAAAAGCGTCGCCTCCGTTTCACGGCAGCCGGCGTATGCGGGAGTTGGACCAGTGCCAAAGGTGTGGATGAGTGAAGCGAGAAATGAAGTCGAAGATGCTACTCTTCATATGATGAAGAAAATGGAAGGAGAGGCCATTGATCGTATACCCAAGTCAAGTCATTCTTCCATTAAGGGTACAGGTAAAGCTAAATTTTCTATAAATAACTTGCCAAAGGATCCTAAGGGGGACGGTGATTTACTCACACAACCGCTTCTCGCAATCGTTTCTCAAATAGAAAAACCGGTTGCATCAGCTTCTATGTTCACGCGTTCCATCATCGATCGAGGCAAACAGCGTTTTTTCACCGGCCTTTAAGGAATTAATCAACAATGGATGGAAAGATGTTACACCGGAAGGAATGGCGAAAAATACTAACTCACGAGAGTTTATCGATCCTGAAACTGGAATGAAGGTTAGATTTGATCCCGGAAAACCAGGAGCAAATGGTTTTGAAGGTAAAGATCATTATCATGTATATAATCCAAATAGTACAGGTAAAAGAGATTATTATCTTGATGTTAACGGCAATCCAGTGCCAAAAGGCTCGAAAGCATCTCACATAGAACCATATCTTGGGAGGAGAAACATGAAACCATCAGAATTTATTAAAGCTTACAACCTTCTTGATAGTCTTGTAGAGAAATTAGAATATGATGAAGTCAATAAGCAATTAAAGATAACTTTAGAATTGTGTCAGTGGAAGCAATCTTACTATGTTGAAACTGACCCGGAAATGCAACTTGGCATATTAATATTCTCTGATGTAACATTCTACAAAACTGAACCTGAATTATTCAATCTTGATAGTAGTGAAATACTAGAGGTTGATTTACTTCCATTTGATGGATGTGGTGAGCGTATTAAAATAGTTCTTCATGGGGGAGACGATGTAATAATACTAAACTTTCAATCTAAGGAAGTAGAATGGAAAGAAATGGCAGAAGGGAATGAATAGTAGTTAGGAATTTACAGTTCCTAAAACAAGATCGTAAAGCAAAAACAATAAACCAAACAATTAAAAACTTGACAAATATCTTAGACGAGCTTTCAAAGGCTTATTCCAACTTGACTGGTAAGGAGGAATGAGCCTTTTTACATGTTCAAAATTAAGCAGGAAAATTGCAAGCATATATTGGGGGAGATATGATTAGTTGCTCAAGCTTAGGGAGGGGATAAGGCAGAAATAAACGATACATGCCAAGAAAAAACAACAAAATCGAGTATTATTTACCATACCGCCGCGGCGATGCGCCAAGCGGACGAGACGCTGGCCGATAACATGAAAGAATTCGGATTGGAGCTTCTTGGTTGGTACGACGTGCAGCGCGTGTTTGGCGAGTACGATCCGATTACCGGCGAGCGCCTTTCTGTAGGAGACCGTTTGCTGGCAGGGGGAATGTTGCTTGCGTCGATGGCTCCTCCTGCTAAAGGGGTCGGAATGGCGGGAAAAGCGGCAATCAAGGGCGCCAAGACGATAGAGGCGGCATCTGTCCTATCGAAAACGAAACATGTCGTGCGCTATGATAGCCAAAGACCAAAATTCTTAACTTGATGGGTATGGGATGGGGTCCACACCTTTTGGGACCCCCATTCGATTCGGATTATGACTGCGCCTCGCGCAGCTGATGTTCGGCGCGGGCCAGCCGCTGTTCGCAGCGGGCGAGAACATCATCGTCTGTGCCCGTTGCTTCTTGGCGAGCGCGAGCTAGCTGATGGCGGGCGTTTTGCACCGCTCGTTCGGCGTGCTGAATCATCTCGGGGTCGAGCTGCATTGTGGCGTGGCCGACCATGTTTTCCGCCGTCTCCACGAACAGTTCCACTTGTTTCAAATCGTTGTAGCCTGTATGTATGTGGGCATCATGATTCGCCATATCAACACCTCCCTTTGCTATTGTTTGCCTCTTGACTGAATCTATGCATCGAAATGGAAAAAGGCACCTTGACTGTGCAAGGTGCCTTTCGTTTCCGCTCCCGTTCTTTCGTCTATGTCAACGAAGCTTTATAATTTGACAACGTTCGCTGCTTGCGGTCCGCGGTTTCCTTGGACGATCTCAAACGAAACTTCTTGGCCTTCTTCTAACGTTTTGAACCCTTCACCTTGGATGGCTGTGAAGTGTACGAATACGTCCGAACCGCCTTCCACTTCGATGAAACCGTAACCTTTTTCATTGTTAAACCATTTTACTTTACCACGTTGCATAATGCTGAATTCCTCCTAATACTTTTAGCCTAATCGGCTAACCTTGAGATTTTATCAAATAACAAAATATACTCCACAGCAATCCAAGGTGCGCCTTCATGCTGAATGCCTGAAATATATTCTGTTATGTGATGACTTAACTATACACTACCGGGCGTCACCGCGTCAAGCAAAAGAAAGGAAATTTCCGAAAAAAATTGTTTCACCATCGCCAAACAGGCATGTTGCCTAGAAGGCTGGTGAAAAACGGTTGTTTCTTTTGAGCAATGGGGAATCGTTTGAAAGGTGATCGTGATGCGACGAGGCTTTTCTATTTGAAAAACGGGTTTGATAAACGGCTTGTCCGCTTAAATCACCGGTCTCCTAGAGATCACCGTCCTTCTAAGAGGCCGGTGATTTAAGGAGAAATACTGCTCTCCGACAGTGTTCCCAAACCAAAAAACGTTGCAACGTCATCATTTCATTCCTCGTGACTTCTCCCCAATCGAGCCAATTGGTTGTTTTTCACCAGTCATCTAAGGAAAAAGTCATGAACGGGGAAAAAAAGCCATACATTGGAATAGGAACGGCGAAAAGGGGGAGAAGCGGATGTACCGCGGGAAAATCGCGGGTCAAGAAGTGATCGTCCGACTGGGCAGTCGGGTCAGCCGCCGCTATTTCAGCGACAACAAAATTTACCACATGGTTCTTTCGTATGGAGAATCAGCGTTTCGCAAAGGGCAAGACACATTTTGTATCTATCACGACCGCGTCGGCTTGATCGTTGCTGAAGTGGAGCAGCAAGAGGTTCCCGTGATCCGGATCGACTATATTATCGAAACCGAAAACGTGTACGAATAGCTGATTGACAATTGAAAGCAAATACGGTAATTTTAAATGTAAGCGGTAACAAAAACGTGTTCGCCTGTTTTCGCCTTGGGACAGACGTGGCCGCATCGGCGGGGGCGTCTGTTTATTTTTTCGTTTGGCTGAAACGGGCGGTGGTTTTTTTTCGTAATATTGAATGTGACAAGAGAGGCAAAATGAGGTGACAACGATGCTGTTGCGCAAAATGATGTCAAAGGTCGGAGTCGGGTCGGCGCACGTCGACTTGGTCTTAGATAAATCGTTATGGCGACAGGGAGATAGGATTCAAGGAACCGTCCACATTTACGGCGGAACGGTGGAACAAAGGATCGAGCGGCTCGATGTGGAGCTTGTGCAAAAAACAATCGAAAACGGCAAGGAGCTCGATGACATTGTCGCCGTCATTCCAGCGGCCGGTGCGTTTTCGATCAAGCCGAACGAGAAAAAGGAGATTCCGTTTTCCTACACGATTCCGGAAACCTTGCCGCCATCGCGCCCTGGCCGGTCGTACCGGTTTATCACCCGCCTTCAGATCGAAGACGCGGTCGATACGCTCGACTTCGATTATGTGCAAATTTTGCCGAAGAAATAGCTTGACAGCGTTTTCAAAAGATGATATGCTAAAAGCAAGTTAATAACGTTGTGGTGGAGAAGCGGAGACCCACACATGTTCCTCGTTGCTTAGCGGGGAAGTGTGTGGGTTTTTGACTTTTTTGATGGATCTTGGGGAAGTTAGCTTCCTCTAAAGGCTATCGATCCCAAAACTTCATTTGTGCGTGAAATTTAACCGTTAGGGGGTGAATGTATTTAGCCCGTTATACTATTAAAAGGAGAAAAAATCCTATACAAGAAAAATGCTAGCGACAAAATGTGACATTCGTTTGTAACAATCTTTCTATAAGTACATTCCATGGAAGAGATATCTTCCTAAGTTATTTAGTAAACTTCCAAGAGTCACTGCTTTCTCCACAGCTCCTACGGCATGAGGAGGGAAATGAGTTATAGGTCAATTATTATATTTTTAATTTTCTTTATTTTTATAATTGAATGTTATTATCAACTAGCATATGAAG